>DATERQ010000219.1:0-4885 GCA_035271345.1 bacterium
TTTCCCAACCGCCATGGGGCTTCCATTGTGGCGCTGGAAAATATTAATCTTGTGGTCAAAGAAGGCGAATTCCTCTGTATTGTGGGGCCCAGCGGTTGTGGGAAAACCACCTTGCTCCGGATTTTAGCCGGCCTGGAACAGCCCACTGCGGGGCAGGCGGTGGTGACGCTAACAGAAGAGGGCAAACCGGTGAATTCAATGGTATTTCAAGAGCAATCTCTATTCCCCTGGTACACAGTGAAGGAGAACATCGCCTATGGGCTGGTGATGCGGGGGATCCCGCTGCCGGAATGTCAACGCATCAGCGCCCACTATCTCAAAATTACCGGCCTAACCAAATTTGCCCGGGCCTACCCCCACCAATTGTCCGGCGGCATGAAGCAGCGGGCCAGCGTGGCCCGGGCATTTGCCAATGATCCGGCCATCCTCCTCCTGGATGAACCCTTTGGCTCTTTAGACGAGCAAACCCGGGTGCTGTTACAACAGGAACTGCTTAAAATCTGGGAAGGAACGCGGAAAACGGCCATGTTTATCACCCACAGCATCGACGAAGCTTTGGGGTTGGGAGACCGGGTGTTAATAATGACGGCCCGTCCCGGCCGGGTAAAAGAGGTGTTGGATATTGATTTACCCCGCCCCCGGGACCTTACTGTCATACGCTCCCAGCCTCGGTTTTTAGAACTGTTTCACACCATTTGGTTTAGTCTGAGAGAGGAGGTATTGAAAGCCCGCACCGAGGAGTTGCTTAACTAATATTTGGCGATAAAAAGCTATCGCAGGCGAAAGGTTTTTTGGCCGCTGCTAGCGAAAGTATAAGGAGCAGGCAATATAGGAAGTAATAGAAGAAGAAACAATAATTGGTAAGGTGAGGCTGATGCTGACCCTGCTGCACGATTTCAGCGTGCTGGATTTCCTCGATATTATAATCGTCGCTTTCCTGTTCTATCGGGTTATTATTTGGATACGGGGCACGCGGGCCGTACAGCTAATAAAAGGCTTGGCCCTGCTGCTGGCGGCTTATTTTTTAAGCCGCCGCTTTGAGCTGGCCGCCACCAGTTGGTTACTGGATAAAGCCATGACCATCGGCCTGATCGCCATTCCCTTGATTTTTCAACCTGAACTCCGTCGTGGCCTGGAACAGTTGGGCCGCGGCCGCTTTTTTAAAGGGACTAACCGGCTGCTGGATACCGAGGATATCAGCGATGTCATTGGCGAAGTGGTGCGAGCGGCCCAAGTATTGTCCCGCAACAAGGTGGGAGCCCTGATCGTTTTAGAGCGGCAAACCGGTCTGAAAGAAGTGGAAGAGACCGGGATCCCCCTGGATGCAGTGGTATCGGCGGAGATGCTGGTTAATATTTTTGTGCCCAATACACCCCTTCATGATGGCGCTGTTATTATCAGCGGCGGCCGGGTGGCGGCGGCTGGTTGCTTTTTGCCCCTAACGGAGAGCGATGTCAGCCAAGAGTTGGGTACCAGGCACAGAGCGGCGCTGGGTATCAGCGAGCAATCAGACTGTATCACCGTGGTGGTGTCCGAGGAGACCGGCATCATTTCTTCAACCCAGGAGGGGAAAATCAAGCGCCACCTGGACGAATCCAGCCTCAACAGTCTGTTGCGGGAGATCTTTAAGCAAGAAAATTCACTACCATTCCTGCGTTGGGGGTCTTAAGATGGATAGTTGGCTACAAAAAGATGGTGTTGTCCGTGTGGTGGCCCTCATGCTGGCTTTTGTCATGTGGCTGTTTGTGATCAACGAAAATAACCCCCAAGACACCCGGACAATATCAGTATTACCTGAATTGCGCCAGCTGCCGGCGGGAATGGTACTAGCCGAAGAGGTGAAACCGGTGTCAGTACGGTTACGGGGTCGTCACAACGATCTTCAAGCCGTCGCTGCCTCGGAGATCGATCTCTATCTCGACCTGTCGGCGGCTGAAGAAGGCGAAAAGGATTACCCGGTCCAAGTTACAGCATTGCCGGACAACCTCCAGCTAGTTTATCTAAACCCGCGCGAGGTAACAGTTGGCCTGGAGGCAATCACGCAAAAGGAATTGCCAGTAGAATTGGTCCAACGGGGCAATCCGACCACCGGCTATGCCGCCGGCGAACCGGCTTTGAGCCCGGTGCAAGTGCTGTTGGAAGGCCCGCGTAGCCGGGTGGACAGTGCCAACCGGGCTGTGGTGAGATTGGATTTGGAAGGAGCCCAAGATAATCTGCGCGTAAGCGTGCCCGTTCAAATTTTGGACAATAAGGGGGCGCCGGCGGCAGAAGGGCTGCGAATAAAACCGGAAGTGGTGGAAGTGGCCCTGCCGGTGGCCCGGTTACCGGCCAAAATCGTGTCAGTGGAAGCGCAAGTGACCGGCGAGCCAGCACCGGGATATCAGGTGGCCCAGGTGACAGCCGACCCGGACACGGTGGTAGTGAGTGGGCCTCCTGGCGTGTTGGCCGAGGTTACTTCAGTATCGACCCTGCCCCTTAATATTGCCGGGGCCAGTTCCAACCAAACTGAAGATGTGCGGATAGCTTTGCCCCGCGATGTGCGGGCTGAAGTGGAAAAGGTGCAGGTGATGGTGGTGATCGAACAAAGAACCATCCAGCGGACCTTGGATGAAATAGAGATAGAAGTAAGGGATTTGGACCCCGAATTGGAAGCGGAATTGGAACCAAGTGCGATTAAAGCCACCGTATCGGGGCTGTCCCAAACCATAAGCCGGTTAAAAGCAGAAGATATGACAGCTTATGTGAGCGCCGCCGATCTAGCTGCCGATGAGCACCAACTGGCAGTGACATTAGAGCTTCCCA
Source organism: bacterium (assembly GCA_035271345.1). Taxonomy (GTDB): domain Bacteria; phylum Bacillota; class DTU030; order DUMP01; family DUMP01; genus DUNI01. The sequence goes on from DATERQ010000219.1 coordinate 2,803, forward strand.
GCGGCGTGCGCCAGTTGGAACTGGCCCCGGGGCAGATAAAAGTTACCATTAAGGAAAAAGAAGATACCGGCTGACGTAAAAACGCTCTTTGCCCCAGGGCCGATAAGAACCGCTGAACCAATGCTGGTAAGAGAAACAAGTTTAGCACCGGTTCCCGCTTATAGTATACTAGGGCTGCCTTGCTGTCAGCCCTGAAATTTTAAAAAGGAGGGCCCGCCTTGGCCTCTTTATTTGGAACTGATGGCGTCCGTGGGGTGGCCAACCAGAAACTGACCCCGGAATTAGCTTTGGCTTTAGGCAGGGCCGGGGCTTTCGTACTTACCGGCGCCAAGAAAAGGCCCCGGTTCGTAGTGGGGCGTGATACCCGTATTTCCGGCGATATGTTAGAGGCAGCTTTTATCGCCGGCGTACTCTCCGCCGGCGGCGATGTCTTAACTGCAGGTATCCTTCCCACCCCAGCCGTGGCCTACCTGACCCGTGCTGTCGGCGCCGAGGCCGGGGTTATGATCTCCGCCTCCCATAACCCTGTTCCTGACAATGGGATCAAATTTTTCTCAGCCCAGGGTTACAAACTGCCTGCTAAAATAGAACAAAGAATAGGAGAGCTGGAAAGAAATGGGGGTTTGCCCCGCCCCACTGGCGCCGGAGTGGGCAAAAGGCTGCCGCTGGAACAGGGAGCGCAACTTTACCTCCATCACCTGGCCCAAGAAGTGAAAGTGGATCTGAGGCCGCTGACAATAGCGGTGGACACCGCCCACGGGGCTGCGCATAAAGTTGCCCCGGCCCTGTTGCGAAGCCTGGGGGCCCGGCTAACGGTGATAAATTCTGATCCCACCGGAACCAACATTAATGAAAATTGCGGCTCCACTTGCCCCCAAGGGCTCCAGCAAGCAGTACTGGAAACCGGGGCAAACATCGGCTTTGCCTTCGATGGTGATGCTGACCGGGTCTTGGCCGTGGATGAAAAGGGGCAGCCAGTGGATGGCGACTGTATTTTAGCCATCCTGGCTTTGAGGCTGAAAGAAAAGGGCTTGCTGCCGGGAAATGGTGTTGTGGCAACGGCAATGAGCAACATGGGGTTAGAGGTGGCGCTGAAAAAACAAGGTATCGAATTGGCTTCGGCCCAAGTGGGTGATCGCTATGTACTGGAAGGGCTCCAACAGCGCGGTTGGGTTCTCGGCGGCGAACAGTCAGGCCATATTATCAATCTGCGCTACAATACCACCGGGGATGGGCTCAGCACAGCGTTACAACTGTTGCAGGCCATGGTGGAGACAGGGTTGCCTTTATCCCAGTTGGCGGCAGTGATGAAGCCCCTGCCCCAACTGCTCGTTAACGTGCCGGTGTCAACAAAAAGCGGCTGGCAAGAAAATAAGGCGATCCAAACCGCAATCCTGCGGGCCCAACAAGAATTCCGCGGTCAAGGCCGAATCTTGATCCGCCCATCCGGCACCGAGCCGGTAATGCGGGTTATGGCAGAAGGGGAAAAAGAACCCCTATTGCAGGAATGGGTACACAAAATCGCCGCAGTGATTGAGGAACAGTTGAGTTAAGAGGGAGACTGAAAATACTTTTAATAAAAACAACTATCAGGGGGTCTATAATATGAATCTACGCCTTTTAGGTAAAACCGGTATCAAAGTTACAGAGCTATGTTTCGGGATTCTTCCCTTGGGACCGTTGCAAAAAGATATAGATCAGGAAGCTGCAGTAGAATTGTTGAAAGGGGCCATCGACGCCGGGGTAAATTTTTACGATACCGCCGAAAGTTATCAGACCCAACCATATTTAGGCCGGGCCTTAACCGCTGCCAACCGCCAACAATTGATTGTGGCCACTAAGTCCGCTGCGGCCACCTATGAAGATATGCAAGCTAGCGTGGAAAAGTCTTTGGCTGAACTGAAGACTGATTATATCGATATTTATCATCTACATGCTGCCAAGGTGACACCGGCCGTATTTTCAGATCGGGCCGGGGCCTTGGAGTGCCTAAAAGATCAAAAAGCGCAAGGGAAAATAAGAGCAGTGGGTATTTCCACCCATTCGGTGCCAGTGGTGGAAGCAGCGGCCCGGCGTCCTGATA
>DATERQ010000220.1:0-13819 GCA_035271345.1 bacterium
GTTTGGTTGAAGCTGGCAAGGTAAGGCATCTCGCAAGCGTGATGGCTAAAAGAGACCCGGCTTATCCGGACGTACCTACTTTGATAGAACAAGGCTATGATATCCATATCGGGAATATTTGGGGAATCGCTGGGCCGAAGGGAATCCCAGAAGACCGTAAACAGATACTATATGAGGCTTTTAGATCAATAGCCGAATCCGAGGAGTTTATATCTATGGCTGAGAAATTAAAGATTGAAATAGAAATAGCGGATGGAGAAACATTTGGGAATGAAATAATGGATGCATACAGGCACTTTAAAGAACTTGCGGAACTGATGGACTAAAGTTAATATAAACGCCCGCAATCCAACGTGTTCCAAACAGGTGCTCCATTACTACCTTTAAAAGCCGATCTGTGAACGATACTTTAACAAACGGATGAACGCTGAACGCATAGTTTTCCGACCAAAGTTAGGCATTACTGTCTTCGTTTCGGGGGGAGTACCAGATATTGAATGGTTAGGTGGTATGCCCCCCCATTTTATATAATAATAGACAGTGGTAAACAACAATTCGGTACACGGGGCGTGACATTGTAAAGGTTTGCTGCAGGATTACTGGAACAACAATATAGCTTGAATCATCGCCATGGGCTGGTATTTCTTATCATGCGCAGTTTCCGAAGGGGCCGTGGCTCACTTTAGGATTTCACACTTATCTTCGAGACCCTTGTTTTATTTTTGATTCCCCTCAGCTATACACGGTCTACGATAGCTTCTACCTAGGAAGGCTTTACCCGCGTGAATGAAAAACTGTCCAACCCAGCGTATTAGTGTGTTGGAGTTACCCGATACTTACGGTCACTTCGCAAGACTATCAAACAAGGCGTACGATTTCTTTTTTAGCAATCCCGGCATACCATGTCCCACTTTTGCCGAGTAGACGCAACCTTCTTTAGTGAGTGTACTATAGCAACCTTTCTGCGTGTCCGGCAAACCTGGTGCAGTTCAGTATGCACCCATATTATGGTTCGATATTCTTGGAACATATTTTTGTTTTTAAAGGGAGGCAAAGTGGATCGTGACTACAGGAACAAGACAGAACAGAACAGACTTATACAGTGGCTTGGTTGCAATTGTAATTGCAGGCGCTTGTTGGTTTTGGTTAATACCTTTTAGAACAGCCAATGCTAAAGAACAAGGGATATTGAAGATCATAATATCCAAATCAGCCAATCAGCCTGGTTTCTTTCCGGCCATAGTTACGATAATGCTTTTCATAGTGGGATTAGTACTAACGCTAGAATATGCATATGCCCATAAAGGTTCAGAAGAGAGTCTAAGCCGCCTTTTGAAGGCTGCGTTCAAATCCATAAAGGCGGAAAATAAAATGTTACCTATTATTACAGCCCTCTTAGCCTATGGTCTTTTAGTGAATGGCATAGGCTTTTGGACAACGACAACGATCCTTTTGGGAACATTATTGTACTATTCGGGTGTTAAAGATTCTCGTTTTTTGGCTCTATACCTGGCTGCAACAATGGGCGGACTGTACATCTTTTTTTCTGTCATCGTTCAGGTTCGATTTCCTAGTGGATTACTGTTTTGATTTGGTTAATCATGCATGACTCGTGGAACATAAACACATTGACGGGGTGATAAACATGGAGATGGTGTTTGAAGGATTGCTTTCTTTGGCCCATTGGCAACCAATCCTAGCAATAGTCTCAGGATTGGTTATTGGATCTTTTATTGGTGCGACACCGGGGTTAACAGGTAATATGGCACTCGCCATAACGGTACCCTTGACATTTAAGTTGCCCCCGGTTGTGGGGATACCATTTTTATTAGCAGTATATAAAGGATCGCTTTCAGGATCATCTTATTCAGCAATTCTAATGAATATACCAGGCACATCTGCAGCGGTTGCTACGGTTTTAGATGGGTATCCGATGACACAAAAAGGCTTGGCTCTTAGGGCTATGAAAGCAGGACTGTATTCATCGGTAGCTGCAGATACTTTCAGTGATCTGATTTTGATAGCATTTGCGTTCCCTTTAGCGAATGCAGCTTTGAATTTCGGTCCAGCCCAAAAAGCAAGTCTATTGGTGCTTGCTTTGGTTCTTTGCGGGGGATTGTTAGGGGATAGCCTTGCGAAAGGATTATTAGCTTCCATGCTAGGATTGCTCTTTAGCATGGTAGGGCTGGACCCGATAGTAGGGCGGGCGAGACTCAATATTTTTGGCTTAGGCCGTATGGAATCAATAGATCTGGTTGCTTTTCTAATAGGTGCTTTTGCTCTTGCAGAGGTATTAATGCAAATAAGAAAAAACACGAACCAGGATATAGGGTCTGGGAAGGTCAGCATGGACATCGGTGAGCAACGGGAGGGGTTCACTTTTAGAGAACTATTCAGGTATAAGAAAGCTTTGATTGTTTCTTCCATCATAGGTACAGTTATCGGAATAGTACCGGGTGCAGGTGCATCTATAGCAGGTTTGCTGGGGTATAGCACAGTGAAGAAGATATCTAACGAGCCTGAGAAATTTGGAACTGGTCATGTAGAAGGTGTTATTGCGGCTGAAGCTGCAAGCGGTGCGGTTAGCGGGGCGAATATTTTACCGCTACTGACACTTGGAATTCCGGGCAATGCAGCTGCAGCTATTCTCGGCGCAGCATTTTTGTTGCAAGGGATCACGCCAGGGCCAACGATATTTGTGGATAGCGGACCACAGATGTATTCAATATTCCTTGCTATGATACTTGCCAATGCATTACACGTCCCCTTAGGTTCTCTTGTTATGAAGGCCTTTTCCAAAATAAGGAGTATACCATTTCATATTCTGCAGCCTGTTATTATATCGCTTTGTATTCTAGGCTCCTATTCTGTCAATCAAAGGATGCTGGATGTATATATTATGCTTGCAATAGGAGTCATAGCTTACTTAATGAGAAGGGTAGATATCCCAGTAGCACCAATGGTAGTAGCATATATTTTGGGTAGACAAACTGAAATGGCCATAAGGCAATCTTTGCTTATATCAGGGGGGAGCCTAAAGATCTTTATTGATAACCCATTATCTTTGTTATTTACTTCATGTACGGTATTGCTATTGGCATGGACATTGTATGTCAAGTGCAGGCGGGATGCTAGCAATAAATTACATGCCGGTGTATAAATATCATATGTCAGATATCAACAGGCCCTAAAAATAAATAGTGTTTATTACAAATAGCAAAACGTACCATGTTGAAGCCCCCCTTCTCTTAAAATCCTATTACACGAAGATATTGCATAACGCATGTCCCAAGAGCTGCCTGGTCATAGTTCCTAGAACCAACTGCGCGCTAGGGGGAGGGCTACCCCCCCCTACCGGGAGGAAGTGGCTTGGAAGGCTAGCTTTATAAGCGCAGAGATTTGTTGCTCTTGATGATAATTTTGTAAACTTGAACTGACAGCTGATCAGTGATTGTTTCCGCAGCAACCAGGGTTAGCATTTGCTCAAACCACTCTACTGATTCATATTGAGATAGAATAATTGTAGTTCTATTGTTATGGCGCCGATCAATAATCCAAAGCAATAACTTGGTATCGTCTTCGCTGATGGGGAACAACAGCCACTCATTGATAATGAGAAGATTGTATTTTATGAACTGCTTGTGCAACCAGTAAGATATTTCAATGCCTTTTGCCCGTGCCAACATTAGTTCATCTATCTAATACGATAACCGGACATAGTAGATGGATAAAAACTGTCCATAGGCAGCCTGTCCTAGCACTTGGGCCAAATATGGTTTTCCGGCCCCAGTGAGACCAATTGGATTGCCATAACATCCACTTCTTCGCCTAAATACTCAAACAGAACAGAGTAGAATTTGCGGTGGAAGGCAATGTAATAATTGGGCTGCACCTTGGCTTTAGCTTATTGGGCCAGCTCATAAGGGGATTCGGGAGGTGAGGGCATACAATCTTTTTCTTCGGCTAGAGAAGAAGACTAGCGGCTCTCATCTTTCCTAATTAAGGGTGCTTTGCTCACCCGTTCAAGTGCCAAAGCAATGTGGTCCTTAAGGCCGGTTTATGTTTCACCCGGATGGTTGCCTTGTGCACCCAGGCAAACTTGTGGTAGTAACGCCGAAACGCGCCTCCATGTAGAAGCGATCGTCGTTGGCCTGAGAATCGTCAACACATTCTTCCCATAAAAATTTTTAGGTAAGTGAGGCGGTATTATACGGGACACATGACATGGATGCGTAGCCACCGCTAGTCGTTGGACTGAAGCTGCTATAAACGGCCGGTGTGATGGCTACTAGGTTGCTGCCAGCCATACTTACCCCCTTTATGATGAATTCTGCTATACCGCAGTACTTTTATCTTAAAGGAGTTTGAAGATGGTGGCTCTAATATCACGCGTTGGATGGCTCTAAATCAGCGCGTTCCCTACCTAGTGATGGGAATACGGGTACTACATTTTTACTAGCCGTATATAAGGGATCGCTTTCAGGATCATCTTATTCAGCAATTCTAATGAATATACCGGGCACCTCTGCGGCGGTTGCTACGGTTTTATACGGGTATCCGATGGCACAAAAAGGTCAGACTCTTAGGGCCATGAAAGCTGGTTTATATTCGTTGGTAACAGCAGATACTTTTAGTGTTTTGATTTTGATAGCTTTCGCTTTTCCTTTAGCGAATGCAGCTCTGAACCCCGACCCTGTCCAAAAAGCAAACTTACTGGTGCTTGCTCTTGTGCTTTGCGGGGGTTTATTAGGGGATAGTCTTGCAAAAGGATTAATAGTATCCAATGTCGAGTTGCTTTTTAGCATGATACGGCTAGACCCGATAGTGAGGCGGGCAAGGCTTAATATTTTTGGTTTGGGCCGTATGGAATCAATAGATCCCGTTGCTTTTTTAATAGGTGCTTTTGCTTTTGCAGTAGTCCTTATCCAAATGCAACGGTAAATGAGCCCAAACGTTGGGCCCGGAAAAGTTAGCATAGACATTAATGAACAACAACAAGGATTCAACTTTAGAGAATTATTTAGGTACAAGAAAGCTTTAACAGTCTCGTCCATTATAGGTACTGTTATTGGTATTGTGCCGGGTGCAGGTGCATCTATAGCTGGTTTGTTAAGATACAGCACAGTAAAAAAGATGTCCAACGAACCCGAAAAATTTGGAACCGGTTGTGTTGAAGGTGTTATTGCTGCGGAAGCTGCAAGCGGTGCGGTTAGTGGTGCGAATATCTTGTCACTTCTAACACTTGGAATTCCCGGTAATGCGGCCGCAGCTATATTTGGCGCGGCCTTCTTACTACAGGGGATTACGCCTGGACCAACAATATTTGTTGAAAGCGGACCCCCGGATGTACTTAATATTTATTGCTATGACGGTTACCAACTCCTTGCTTATCCCTTTAGGTGCTTTTGTAATGAATGCCTTTGCCGAAATAAGGAATATACCATTTCGTATTCTGCAACCAGTCATTATATCATTCTGTATCCTTGGCTAATACTCTGTAAACCAAAGAATGTTGGATGTATACACCATGCTTGCCATAGGAGCCATTGCTTATCTGATGAGAAGAATAGGTGTCCCTGTAGCACCAATGGTAGTGGCATATATTTTGGGTAGACAAACTGAAATGGCCATAAGGCAATCACTACACATATCTGGAGGATACTTAAGCATTTTCGTGGGCGACCCTTTATCGCTATTCTTTATGGCATTAATGGTCTTGCTATCAGGCTGGACATTATATAATAAATATATTCGGGCTCCAGAATTAAGCGATTGAATGAACAATAAAACAACATAACTTACTATTATTTATGTCCCACAAGCAGCGACTTTGCCGCAGACATCAACCAATTGCGAACCATAAGTGATAATAGTATAGGATTGCGAGTTTGATCAAAGCACCGCGGTATTTGATGCCGCAGTATTACGTAGTGTGCGCTCCTTTTTAAATCCCTCTAATTTTAATCAAGTGCCAAGTGTCGGATTTCAGAGGCATAATACCCACGAAAGGCTATCTAGTTATACGATTTGATTGACGTTCTGTATCCTGAAGGGAACCCAACTTCAATTGAGGGTTGGAACGAAGTCCCTTTTGTAATGGCCCGGTAAGTATAGCCTCAAGATAGTTACTATTTTCTTTTTTGTACCTTTACATGAACAATCGGTAGCTTTGGGTGAACAGTCTCCATGGCTGTGGCAAGCCTACGTAGTTTAGAGATAGCACCCCCAGCTAATTTTGAAGTCTATGTCCTTCCTAATTGGCTATTTACCATGTTGCAGTTATGGCTCAGACAAAAGACCTCGTAGATTGCGCATCTTATACGCTCACCATGGACATAGTGGTTCTTTGATAACCTTCATGATAAGCTGGTCCGTTGGCGTCATATTTGCCTCTGGCCCTAGCCACAGCATTTACATTCTGAACCATTAATGTTATTTAGGCTAGAATTCCGGGACGATGTAAAGTTCACCGAAGAAATTATAGGCTGTGATAGGGTAAAATCCGGTATTTATAGGGGCAAGGCTTTAATCGCTGTCACTCGTGTTTTTATCGATATGGTAGCATTGGTGCGTACCTCTTGATTTAATGTTTTGTCCTCAACCAATTATGACAAAACCGGGCTAGGGACCGCCGCTTCAATTTCCACCACTAACGGGGCCTTCTCGATGTTTTTGGGTAACGGAGGTTTTGTCCTGCTGTATTTCCTATTGACTTTTTATGATGGATATTGCCGAAAGTCGGGTAGAAACTTTGCCTAGAACCGATCACAAAACAATCAGGAGGATATACTTATGAAGATAGTCGATATAAAAACAATACAGGCAAATAGGTTTTTGTATGTTAAGGTTTTTACCAATACTGGAATTGCCGGTATAGGCGAATCTGGTGCCTGGGGGTTTCTCGACGCGTCAGCGGAAGTAATAAATACATTTAAAACGTACCTAATAGGTCAAAACCCTTTACAAATTGAACACCATTGGCAATACATGTACCGTTGTTTTCACTTTAGAGGCGCTGCTATTATGGGAGCCATAAGTGCAATTGATATTGCGCTATGGGATATAGCTGGAAAAGCATATAATGTCCCTACGTTTATGCTTCTTGGAGGGAAATGCAGAGATAGAGTTAGATGTTATTATCATGTAATGGGAAAAACAAGGGATAAACTTGTTGAAGACTGCGTAAAGGCAAAAGAGTTGGGCTATACGGCGGTAGGGCATCTGTCTCCGTTTCTTGATGAGCCGCGAAATGAACCCTACTTTAAAACATACACACAAATGCTCAACGAAGCAGTACACACGGTGGCTTTAATAAGAAAAGCGGTTGGTGACGAGGTTGATCTTTGCTTGGAGCTGCACAGGCGCATGAAACCCGCCGAAGCAATTGTCTTCGGACATGCAATTGAACAATACAATCCGTTTTTTCTTGAAGATCCCATAATACCCGATAATTTTGATACGATGGCATTAATAGCAAACAAAATCAATGTACCCGTGGCGACGGGCGAAAGAATTCACACAATACAAGAATTCCAAATGCTGCTTAATAGAAATGCAATGTCTTATGCTAGGACGAGTGTTTGCCTATGTGGGGGCATAACGGGCACCAAAAAGATAGCGGCTATAGCAGAGGCTTATGGGGTTCACATCGTGCCACACAATCCTTTAAGCCCTGTTAGTACCGCTGCCTGTATCCAAGTGGCTGCTTCCACAGAAAATTTCGCCCTTTTGGAGCTTCCTGACCATAACAATGTATCTGCCACAGAAAGGTTTACTAGTTCGGGACAAGTAAAACCCGGTGCTTTTAAGCAAAGTGACCTTGTTACGTGGATACCTGAGGTGAAAGAAGGCTTTATTATTGTTCCGAAATCTGTGGGTATTGGTGTTGAATTGATCGAAGGCATTGATGAAAAATATCCCTATAATAGGAGAAAGATAAATACTAGGCTAAGCATAGATGGATCAATTGTTGACCAGTGATCTAAGATGTTTACGATTGCAGCCTGCCCCTTTCCCGCCTTGTTGGGCGAAAAGATAGATGGAGTGCTTAACCCGTGCTGGGCCGCAAAAAATTCCACAATTTTATGGACTTGATTAACGGTATCGGCACCGCTAGTTACGACCACTCCCATTATGATGGTCTTAGCTTTGTAGATGGCTTGGTTACTAGATTGTTAGGGCTCGTCCCATCGTACGGGCAAGGTCAAGGTAAAGTTAGAATAGCAGTTAGCAGAGAGGGTTAGCTACATGTATGTGGACCGCCTTGACTAGGACTTCTAGAATCAAGGGGTTAAATTTAAACGAGCACAAGACAGCCATAGGGAACGCTTTGGATTTTATTCGGAAGAGGTTTTGGCCTGCAAAACCTACCGCAACCAATATCGTTCCTATTGCAAAGAAAATAAGATTCGGCTAAGCAAACCGCCGCTGCAGCGCCTACCTAGGGGCAGGCGGGTAAATTAAAAATTTAAAAGACAAGACATCGGGGAACGTGATGAAATCCCAGGCAGATTTGGGGGAAAAAGAAAAAACGATCTAGCCTAGAACATGACGTGTTTGAAGGAAACGGCGACAGCGTGATTATTTGTCGGTTTTTGGTTTTTGGTGCTAAATCTCGATTGGAGGCTGCGGTCTCTTTTGTCATTTTTCATACGTTGTTTTGCGGGCAGTATTTGTCGGAACTTGGATGGGAAATGCTTAATTGTGTTTGCTCGGGGATTAAAATTGGGATTCAGAGGGTTTTGGCAGGCCCTATTTAGGGGTTATAGAAATTCTGCCTTAGGACTGTATTATCAATCGACGTAAATTTATGGAATATGTCTGTACGGTGGATGTTGCGAAAGCAACGAAGCCAAGTTTTTTCTAGGGAAAAGGACGTTTAAACCCTATTTCCCACTAACTACCTTGAGGTCACAGGGTCCTACCGTTTATGCTGTTTATTGGGTTTTTAGGTTACCTCTTGGTTGCTAATTTTAAAATAGGAAATGGAATCAGCAATGTTTTTTCGGGTGTATTGTAGTAGGTCTAGTCCCTAATAGTTTTGCCACATACTATTTTGCAAACGGGATCAAGTTATCATTCAACGGTGGGGTGGATAGAAATGTGCGGGTGGTTCGTCCGTTGGGTTTATTATGCCATGGAAATCGATTTCATACGAATAGATGCTTGAACTGTACTAGGTTTACCGGACACACAGAAAGATTGCTATAATACGGCCAAAGAAAGGACTTATCCAGATAGCAAAAGGGGCTGATTCGTGGCTATGGATCAAAAAGCAAAAGGAGATAAACAGGTGAGTGGGAGAAAAAATATTCGACTCAGGTACGGGAAAGGTTATCAAGACGTCTACATTCCAGAAGCAAACATTTTGACCGTGCTTTACCCGAAAGATATGGCCGGGGTGCCGGATGAGGAGGCTGAGATCAGGTACGCCCTTAACAACCCGATCGAATCTGCTTCCTTAGATAGGCTAGTGAAGGGAAAAGAACGGATAGCCATTTTGGCCAGTGATATTACCCGACCAGCCCCCAGTTATAAAATGTTACCACCTTTGTTGGACGTACTGAATATGGCTGGGGTTACTGATGAGCAAATAACAATATATTTTGGCCTTGGCTATCACCGGGGCCATACAGAAGATGAGCAACGGCAGCTAGTAGGGAGCGAAGTTTTCGAACGTATAAAATGTGTCGATCATGATATTAATGATTGTGTTTATTTGGGGACTACCAGCCGGGGTACACCAGTGGAGGTTTTGAAAGCGGTAACAGAATCGGACCTGATAATTGCCACTGGAAATCTAGAGATACACTATCGAGCTGGTTATAGCGGCGGTTACAAGGGGTTAATGCCTGGTGTATGTAGTAAGAAGACGGTGCAAACAAATCATGAATGGAAGTTCCGCCCCGGTTCTGGCCCTGGCATAAACGATGGTAACCCCATGCGGGAGGATATTGAAGAGGCAGGCCAGATGGGGGGAGTGAATTTTATTCTCAATGTGGTTCTTAACAGTAAGCGCGAGATTGTGAAAGCAGTGGCCGGGCATCCACTGACGGCTCACCGCCGGGGCTGCACTTATATAGATAAGATGTACAAATGTGAGATTCCCCAACTGGCGGATATTGTAATAGCTTGTACTGGTGGACATCCGAAAGATATAAATCTTTATCAGGCCCAAAAAGGGTTCGACCATGCCAGTTTTGCGGTGCGGGATGGCGGAATTATTATTTTGATCGGCGAATGTCCGGAGGGGCTTGGCGAAAAAACATTTGCTGACTGGATGCTCAAAGCCGAAAATGTGCATCAACCAGTGGAATGGATTCTCCAAGAGTTTATTCTTGGTGCTCATAAAGCGGCAGTCTTTTGCCAGGTGTTGGAACGGGCGCAAGGATATCTAGTTTCGGCCATCAATCCCCAGCTCGTCAGAGATATCTTTTTCCACCCCTTTGATACGGGAACCGCTGCTTTAACCCAGGCGTTAGCGGAGTTGGGGGCGGATGCTAAAATTATAGTGATGCCGCAAGCCAACTCTACTTTACCTATCTTAAAAAAATAAAGCGGAAAAGGGGATGAGATGGTTGCATGCGTTGGAAAAAATCCTCTCCCGGGCTGCGGGAAAGAAGGAGGTTCGAGCCGGCGAAATAGTGAACGCTAAAGTAGATTTAGCTGAAGTAAACGATCTTTATTTACAGGTCATTAGTTCATTTTGTGAAATGGGTGGCACTAAAGTTTGGGATCCGGAAAAAGTTGCCTTTGTTTTAGACCATTATGCTCCTGCACCTTCTATCAAATCGGCTGCAAATCAGAAAAAGATGCGCGAATTCGTCTGGGAACAGGGTATACCCCACTTATTTGATATCAATGCCGGGGTTTGCCATCAAGTAATGCCGGAAGCGGGGCTGGTGTGGCCAGGAATGCTTCTTGTTGCTACCGATTCACATACAACCACTCATGGCGCCTTCGGGGCTTTTGGCACCGGGGTGGGAGCGACTGATCTAGCGACAATCCTCATTTCCGGCGAACTCTGGTTTCGTGTGCCGGAGGTGATCAAAATAAGGCTGGAGGGGGAATTGCAACCTGGAACCATGGCTAAGGATGTTGTGCTTTATCTCATATCTGAGCTGGGAACCGATGGAGCAGTGTACAAAGCGATCGAGTACACCGGTCCGACCGTAGCGGCGATGTCAGTGGCAGAACGGATGGTTATCTGTAATATGGCGGTAGAAATGGGCGCCAAGACGTCCTATATCCGGCCGGATAAGAAAACTTTGGTCTATATAAAGAAACATTCTAAGCGGGACCCTGTCGTGTTTGATACTGATCCCGCTTATCAATACAGCGATTACCATTCCTTCGATGTTTCCAACTTGGAGCCTCAGGTGGCATTACCACATAGTGTGGACAAGTCAGTACCAATTAGTGCTGCCCCCGCGGTAAAAGCCAACCAGTGTTTTATCGGTACTTGTACCGGGGGCCGGGTAGAAGACTTTGCTATAGCGGCAAAAATCCTTGCCGGCAAAAGGATTCACTCACAAACTCGTTTGGTGGTGATTCCGGCTTCCCAACAGGTTTTGTTGGAATGTATGAAACTGGGCTATATCCAATCCTTAATCGAGGCAGGTGCAACTATTTCAACACCAGGATGTGGACCGTGTCTTGGGGCTCATGAAGGGGTGTTGGCCCCGGGTGAGGTATGTGTATCTGCTTCTAACCGGAATTTTCCCGGCCGGATGGGGAGTACTGAAGCGTCAATTTATTTGACCTCACCGGCCACTGTCGCTGCCACTGCCCTGGCCGGAGTGTTAACCGACCCTAGGGCAGTCTTATGAGGGAGGAAGGGTTCGTGATGCAGAAGACGATCAAAGGCAAAGCCCATGTGTTTGGGCCTAATATCGATACCGATCAAATTTATCCTGGTCGTTATTTGGAATTAACGCGACCAGAAGACATTGCTGCCCATGCCCTGGAAGGAGCCGACCCTAATTTTATGAGGGGAATGGCCCCTGGGGATATTGTTGTATCCGAGCGCAATTTTGGTTGCGGATCGAGCCGAGAACATGCTGCTATTGCGTTAAAGCATGCCCAAGTGGGGGCAGTAGTGGCTGAATCCTTCGCTCGGATTTTTTTTCGTAATGCCATTAACCTGGGTGTGCCCTTGATGGTGGTTCCTGGAATTGCCAGCAAGGTTTTTCCCGGTGATGAGCTGGAGGTGGATTTAGCCGAAGGAAAAGTGCAGAACCTAACTAAAAAAGAAATGTATCGTGGCGAACAGTTGGCGGATCATGTTTTGGAAATCTTAGCCCACGGCGGGATTAAACCGATTTTCCGAAAACGGCTGAGCCGGGAACTGTAACAGAAAACCAAACGAAGATTCAGAGGCTTACTATCACAATAAACGTTTGCCAATTTCCAAGGGGGTAATAAAGTGTCACTTCGGGATCAGGCGTTACAACTTCATGACATGCACAAAGGGAAGATAGAAGTAATAAGTAAAGTTCCGGTACGAAATTTGGATGATCTCGGCTTGGCCTATACTCCAGGTGTGGCTGAGCCTTGTAAGGAAATTCATCTTAACAACGATAGCGTGTATAAATACACGGCCCGGGGAAACATGGTGGCGGTGGTTACTGATGGGACGGCTGTATTGGGGCTAGGGCATATTGGACCTGAAGCAGCCTTGCCGGTGATGGAAGGTAAAGCTGTCCTTTTCAAAACTTTTGCCGGGGTTGATGCATTCCCTATTGCACTGGCCACCACCGATATAGACAAGATTGTGGAGACCGTCGCCTTATTGGAGCCCAGCTTCGGGGCCGTGAATTTGGAGGATATTGCCGCACCTGCATGCTTTGAGATAGAACGCCGATTAAAAGCGCGCCTTTCGATACCGGTATTTCACGATGACCAGCATGGCACCGCAGTTATTACTTTGGCTGCCCTGCTAAATGGAGCCAAGGTTGTAGAGAAAAAAGTAGAGGATTTGCTGGTGGTGATCAACGGTGCTGGGGCAGCGGGGGTAGCAATTTGCAAGATCCTTTTAGGGATTGGGGTCAAGGATGTCATTGCTTGTGATCGGCGGGGTATTATTTACCAGGGTCGCACCGAGGGCATGAATTTCGCCAAGAAGGACTTGGCCCGGCTAACCAACAAAGCGAAAAGAAGAGGAAACTTGGCAACAGCATTAGAAGGCGCTGATGTACTAATTGGGGTTTCGGGACCCGGGCTTGTAACCCAAGACCTTGTTAGCAAGATGAATGGCAAAGCTATTATTTTTGCCATGGCAAATCCTGTTCCAGAGATATTTCCGCAAGAGGCTAAGGCCGCCGGGGCTAAGGTGGTCGGAACCGGGCGTTCCGATTTTCCTAATCAAATTAATAATGTACTGGCCTTCCCTGGGATCTTGCGTGGTGCATTGGATGCGCGTGCTTCTGATATTAATGAACAGATGAAGATCGCGGCGGCGCTGGCAATAGCCGAGCTGGTACCAACAGATAAATTAGAGGAGGATAAGATTATCCCCGATGTTTTCGATTCCCGAGTAGCCCCGGCTGTGGCTGCTGCCGTAGCAGATGCTGCGGTGAAGAGCGGGGTTGCCAGGGTGGCAGTAGATGATGGGGAGGCTGTAGCCGCCAGCACCCGGCAGAGGGCAAATGCGGTTTAAAATGCCATTGTAAAAAAAAGCCCCAAGAGGATTTAGTGTTAGACGTCGCCGGTGTTGAAGTAGCTAAGGCTTCCAAGAGGGGAAACGGGGCGGGTCGCGAAGCGTTTAGTCCAAATGTATGCGCCCCGTTTTTTATTTTTCTTTGCCCCTGCTATTCTTGAG
>DATERQ010000221.1:0-3874 GCA_035271345.1 bacterium
GCCGGCAAACACCGGTACTAGATTGGCATTAATATCTAGTTTAACCTGGCTGGCTGCAGCCATCTCGTGTGCATGTCCCAGCAGACCAAAACCAGTGACATCGGTACAGGCCGAAACACCTATTTCCCGGGCCACCTGGGCCGCTACCGCATTGAGCGTCGCCATGCTCTCGCTCACCGGCGCAAACTCTGCCGCCGAGACCAAATCAACTTTATAGGCAGTAAGGTGAAGGCTGGCCCCAATGGGTTTTGTCAGCAGCAATACATCACCGGCAACAGCGCCAGCATTGGTCCAAACTTCATCGGGATTGACAATTCCAGTCACTGAAAGGCCGTACTTGGGCTCATTGTCGTCTAAGCTGTGCCCTCCGGCCAACAGGGCCCCGGCTTCTTTCACCTTGTCAGCCCCGCCTCGTAGAATATCCCGCAAAATCGCCGGATCCAAACAAGCAGGGAAACAAACAATGTTCAATGCCAGTAATGGCCGGCCCCCCATGGCATAAACATCGCTCAAAGCATTGGCGGCTGCAATCTGTCCAAAGCGAAAGGGGTCATCCACCACCGGGGTAAAAAAATCCAGCGTCTGAATCAAAGCCAGTTTGGAATTAAGGCGGTAGACAGCCGCATCATCGCTAAGCTTGTGCCCCACCAATAAATTGGGATCTGCCAACAATGGTAAATCTCGCAGCACCTGCGAGAGGGTCTCAGGACCCAATTTTGCCCCTCAGCCAGAGGCTGCTGTGAGCCCGGTGAGTCGCACTGCTTCATCCATTGTTTTGCCACCCCCTTATGCTATTATTTAACCAGCAAGGCCGGTTAATGATTTAAGTCGAAAATTAAGCACAAAGTCTTGAAATTCCTCCACAGCACGATTAGGCAATGCTTGACGGTGGGCAATAATATAAATATCCCGCTTTAGGTCTAAATCCAGCACCTTTACCTCCCGAACTTGCCCCAAAGCCAGCGCCTTATCAGCCGCCCAGCGGGAGATGACGGAAATACCCAGGTCGGCTTCCACCGCCGTCAAAATAGCTTCTGTGCTGCCAAGTTCCATTACCACATGAAGGGAATTTAAATCCAGCCCATGTTTTTTAAGGCGTGCAGCAAATACTTGCCGGGTCCCTGATCCTTGTTCCCGTAAAATAAAATCTTCTTCGATTAAATCAGCCACCGTTATTGTTGTATCGGACCGCCAACGGTGATTTTGAGGCACGATTAAGATCAAGTCTTCTTCTAACAGTTTTTTCCGCACCAACTGCGGCCGCTTTCCAACTGCGCCCACCACACCTAAATCTACACATTGGTCAATTACAAGACGACGAATCTGTTCAGAGCCCCCAATTTCCAGGCTAATTTTAACTTCCGGATATTTCTTCCGAAAGGCCCCGATAAAATAAGGTAAAATATATTCCCCCGGAATCGTGCTGGCCCCCACCAGCAACTGCCCTCGAACCTTTTGAGTCAATTCGTTAATCTGATATTCGGTCCGAGCCAAACCGGCTAAAGCCTCATGTGCAAAATGCAAAACCAGCCGCCCCTCTTGGGTCAGCTCGGTTCTGCGGCCGGACCTATCCACTAGCCGGGCGCCAAAATGTTCTTCCAATGAATTGATCTGGAAACTGACTGCTGGTTGAGTGAGGAACAGCTTTTCCGCTGCCAGGGAAAAGCTCTTGCACTGGGCCAATTCTTTCAGGGTGCGCAATTGGTTGATATTCACAAGACAGCACCTCTTACTATAAAAAATATAGTACCGGCTATAAGTTATTTTTCGACACCAGCAGCTAAATCCCTGCCGCTGTACCAGAACAAACAAAAAGAAGAGCCCATAGTGACCTACGCTACGGCTGCTTAAGATCGTTGCGCCACCTTGCAGACAGCTACACCACCTTAAGCAACCTTTGCTCGACCAGAGACGGCACCTGAGGAGCCCGGCCCACCAGACCCCGAGCCCAAACCAATTTGGTTGCGTTTGAGCCTGCGGCACCGCAACTGATCTTAGCTCGACCAATCGCTGTCATCGTCTGCTCCCGGACCCAAGAGAACATAGAAGACAACGACCAGTCTTCCCGCCGGCTGCGGCCAAGCTTCCGCCCGACAGCAACCTTTGGCCGACCACAGCAAAGGCGCCCCCTTGCTGCAGTCTTGGCTCAGCCACTATGAACCCTTCATTCATTATTATTTCCCTTTATTGCCCTACCATACCAAAAAAATTGGGCCCGAAGGCCCAGATCTATGAATATGAAAAGGGGGGTATAGGATAGCTTGCTAAACAGTATAACATCCTTTTATTATGGAAGCATTTCGCCTTCATTACAAATGTATTAATGCTGAATAGGAAAACATAACCGGCGCATACTACCCCTGGGTACTACTTTCCCCCTTTTTGGAGGTGACATTGTGGTCCTCAAACCAACAGCGGCAGCGTTCTCAAAGCAAGAATTGCATATTTTGCAGAAGCAGCTTTCCCAAGAAGAACGGGCCATCCGTAAAATGGAACTATATGAAGGTCAAGTAGAGAGTGCGGAACTCAAAAAGGTCATTAGCTCAATGAAAGAGAAGCACCGAGAGCATCATGACATCCTCAGCCGTCACTTACAAACCAAGGCCATTCAGTAAAAATGAAAGGAGGAAGGGCATGCCCCATCAGTCAACGCCTGAATTCGAACAAGATATCATGGCCGATTGCATGACAATACAAAAAGAACTGACTTCCTCGTACAACGCCGCCGCTTTAGACAGTAGCAATGATACGCTTCGATCTGTTTTTATAAACATTCTCACCCAAGAGCACCAACTACATTCGGCAGTGGGCGCTGCCATGGATAAACGAGGTTGGCAGAATGTTCATCCGGCCTCGTCCCCGGGGCTAACAAGAAATGAAGCCCAATGCAGGCCACATCAACAGCCACAACAATAAATGAAAATAATGGGGCCGGCTAAAATAGCGACCCCAACGCCTTTTGATTAACCCAGCTGCTTTTATGGCGCTGCCAACAGTTGTTTTTTAAGTTCATTAAATATAGCCGGCACCGTTCTTAGCTCAGTGGCCCGCCAGGCGTTTATTCCAGCAAAAGCAAATCCCCGGTCCAACTCGCCTCGTTGAGCGTGGATCAAAGCAGCGGCAATACAATAAGGGGCTGTCTTGGGGTCGCAAGGGCGAAGGCAATTATAGGCGCATCGAATTGGCTTTCGCTCGCCAGCCTCCACTGCGCTTAAGAAACCGTTTCTTATCGCCCGTCCGGCCATTCCCACCGGGCTTTTGATCAGCACAATATCCTCTTTATCAGCGTCAAGATATGCTTGTTTAAATTCGGCTGAAGCATCGCATTCATGAGTAGGCACAAATTTGGTCGCCATCTGAACCCCCGCCGCTCCCAGTTTAAGCATCCGGGACATATCTTCGCCGGTCCAAAGGCCACCGGCGGCTATAACTGGAATCGGCCGTCCGGCCTTACTTTCAAACGACTTCACCGCCGCCACCGTTTCCGGAACCAACTTTTCCAGCGCGAAGTCCTCGGCCTGCTCCAGTTCTTCTTCACTAAAGCCCAGATGGCCACCGGCTTCAGGACCCTCCAAAACCACCGCGTCAGGATAGCGGTGGTGCTTGCGCCCCCAGTGCTTACACATTAAAGCCGCCGCTCGAGCAGAAGATACTATTGGAACCAACTTAACCCGGGAACCTTGGGCTATGGCCGGTAGCTGAAGGGGTAAGCCGGCGCCAGAAAAAATAATATCGATGCCGGCTTCAATCGCGGCCCGTACCGTTTCGGCAAAATCATTGATAGCCACCATCACATTCACCCCCAGCACACCGCCGGGGCTTATTTTTCTTGCCTTTTGAATCTGTTCTATTAAAGCCTTAAAATTCTCTTGGC
>DATERQ010000222.1:0-5388 GCA_035271345.1 bacterium
ACGCCGTTTTTTGACCTTGCAAGCGCATCGGGTTTAGGGAATTGACCAGTTTTAGCGGCAGCTTATCGGCAAGTTCCTTTACCAATATTAGAGCCTGATCAAAGTTTCCTTGAACCGCCAGCACCTGGGCTCCGTAAAACAGGGCTTGTGCCAGCTTGCCCTTGGCTATCTGTCCAGCCGGCAATAAGACCCAACAACTGATACCGGCCCGGGCAGCATAAGCGGCCGCAGACGCGGCTGTGTTGCCGGTGGAAGCGCAGACCACAGCCCTTGCACCCTCTTCCAACGCTTTGCTCACTGCCATAGTCATCCCCCGGTCCTTAAAGGAGCCGGTGGGATTTAGCCCTTCGTATTTAGCATACACATTGCAGCCAAGCTTACGCGATAGGGTAGCCAGCGCTATTAAAGGTGTGTTACCCTCGTTTAAGGTAATACGTGGTGTTTTATCACTGATAGGCAAATAAGATACATACTGTTCAATGATGCCCGGCCACATAAACTTCATCCCCTTCAACAATCATTGGTTGATGGATGGTAAATATCTCAGGGTAAGCCTTTAAACTGGCAATGGCTTTCTGAAACAGTCCACCTTCCGTTGGGTAAGTCACTATTACAATCTCTGCCCCACGTTCAGTCTGACGCTTTTGAATAACCGACCACAGACTCACATTGGCATCGCCGAAAGCTGCTGCCATTTTAGCCATAACGCCAGGCTTATCTTCAACTTCAAACCGCACAAAATAGCTGTCCTTAATCTGATCCGAGGGGCAAAACTGAACAGTCTTGAAACAGGTACAGCCGTTACGGCCTTTTATTCCCCCCTCAATATTACGAGCCACTTCGATAATATCTCCCACCACAGCACTGGCTGTGGGCATACGTCCAGCCCCCGGGCCAACAAATACTACTTCTCCCACCGCATCGCCTTGGACCACGATAGCATTTAAGACTCCATCCACAGCCGCCAGCGCATGATCTTGCGGTATCAAAGACGGATGAACGCGCACCTGCAGTCCGAGTTCCCCTTGTTCGGCCAAAGCCAGCAGCTTAACCTTATAACCCAACTCCCGGGCATAGGCTAAGTCCTGTGGCTCTAACCGTTGGATACCAACATAATTGACGTATGCATCTTGTACCCGGACCCCGAACCCAATGGAAGCCAAAATTGCAATTTTGCGGGCCGCATCCAATCCCAGGACATCAGCCGCCGGGTCCGCTTCAGCATAACCATGTTCTTGAGCCAACTGAAGGGCAGCCTCATAGCTGGTACCATTTCCCATTTGGGTTAAAATATAATTGGTGGTGCCATTTACAATTCCCAATAATTTTTCCACTTGATTCCCGGCCAAACAGCTTTTTAGCGGTCGGATAATGGGAATACCCCCACCGACGCTGGCCTCAAAATATAGATCCACGCCGTTATCCGCGGCGGCGGCAAATAGCTCCTTGCCCCGCGAAGACAGCAAATCTTTGTTAGCCGTAACAACATTTTTCCCTTGCTTTAAGGCCTCCATAATATAAGTAAATGCGGCTTCCTTACCGCCCATGAGCTCGACAATCACTTGAATGTCGGGGTCATATAAAACCTCGTCCGCTTTTGTCGTAAGAGGAATTGCATGATCTAGTATCCTAGCCTTATTTGGATCTCGAACCAACGCCTTCTTCACTTCGATCTTGACCCCGGCTCGTTGGGCAATGTGGTCTTGGTTGGTTGCCAACAACTGAGCCACCCCGGAACCCACAGTTCCCAATCCCAATAAGCCTAGTTTAAGGGGAGTTTTCACTTTGATCTGCACTCTCTCTTCTTCTTGATGGTTACACCCATAGTCCCCATAAATAGTTCACCGCCTCGTCTTCGTATTGTAAACATATATCCATGCACAGGAGACATTATAACAGGTTGTCTGGTTATTGACAAGAGGGCGAGAGGGAAAAGGTACTAAATATATTCTGCTATTATTGTGGCCGCTTTTTTGCCCGATAGCAGCATGCCGCCGAAGATCGGGCCCATCCTGTGACCGCCGGCAACATTTGTTGCTGCCATGCCAGCAACAAATAAGCCTGGCGCCACCATACAGGTGTTTTTGATGACATCTTCCTCTCCTTGAATCGGGTTCATAAAGGACTCTTTTGTCATCTGCAACGGGATTCTTTGGCTGTAGAAGTTCGCTAGCACGGCATCATGCCCGGTGGCGTCTAAAACTGCCTTCGCCATCAGCACCATGGGATCCACATGGAGTCCCGATACCTCGATGGCGCTATTGTTAACCACTACGCCATCGATCCTGCCGTCTGTACAATGAATGTCCTCCGCCGTTAGCAAATTAAATAAATTAACATGGGGATGAGATGCGACAGCAAAGATAAGCTTACTGGCAAAAGCCAAAGCGGAAACCACTAACGCCCCAGCTTCCTCCTGATAAGGAATGCCAAATTCGGTTAAAATGTCCGCCGTATCCCGTTGTAGTACAACTTTATTAAAACTCATGGAGCCACCCCAGATGCCGCCACCAGGCACCAAATGCCGATCGATAAGAGTGACACTATATTCTTTCTCCGCCAGCTCGTAAGCACAGATAAGGCCAGACGGCCCAGCTCCAACAATTATCACATCGGACTCCACCGCTTGCTCAAGGTTTTGAAAGTAGTGCCTCAGTATTATTTTGCTGGCTTGTCCGGCGGTAACAGGGTTTTTAAAATTATTCATGGAAACAAATCCTCCTTACTATACATAATTCAATAAAACAGCCGCCACGCTAGCAGTAGTCGGCTATTTTTTCTTTAATCGTGACCCCGCCGGATAAAGGCGCTGTTCCGAAACCCAAGATAAAATCTGAAGCCCCACTGTCACCATGGGCATGGTATCTACCTCCAATATTATTATTAACAAAACAGAAAACAAAATGACATCGGGGACAATCCCTCCACGATCTAAGAAGTAAGTAACGATAACATTAAGGCTGCCTTCGACCCCGGTCTGGGTAAGGCAGCCTCTGCGCTGTCTCTGTCAGCAGTTTCCATCCCTACGCTGGCATTATCCAGATCAGGTTTTCAGGGTCGGGATCGATAAGTCCCCTCTCAGCCGGTTTCCCAGCTCCCCTTTTTCTTCCTTAATTATAGTCCTCAGGTGGGCTAGCGTCAACCAATTCTACCATTATCCCTTTTTTTAACGCACTACCGTGGGAACAAACATGTCCACTACACCAATGACCAAGGCACCTAACAAAGCCCCCATAATGCTTACTTGCAGCCCAGGCACCACAAACTGGGTGGCATAGATAACCACCGCGGAAGAAATAAATCCAACAATTCCGTGCCCGTAGGGGGAAATCTGCTCTCCCCCGATGGTCTCAATAATAAAACCTAGTAATGCAATAACAATTGCTGACAACAGAGCAGTGCCAAATGTCATACGGCTAAAGCCGGGTACTATAAATCCGACGCCCATCAGCACCAACGCTGATACCACAAACCGGACAATGTGGCTTAGCCAAGAACCCATACCGGCCATGCCTTCATGCTGTTGATTTCGATTTCGGCTTCCGCCTTTGCTATCATCAGGCATTTCTTTCACCTCCACTGCTATGTTGTACCAAAGCTTTCAAGTTTATAACTCCTACGGCAATTTGTTTTAGCCCTACTTAGGTTATCGATCGGGTTTGGGACAAGACTAAAGGCACCCTTGCGGGTGCCCTCCCAATGTTCACCGAGCTCTAACATTATCGGCACTACGCCGCGGATTCCCACGGCCACCCCGTTTCTCATCTGTGCTGCGTCTTAAATCTGACTGGCGTTCATCGCTTTCCTTCAAAAACCGAGCCAGTTTGTCCTCAAAGCTAACACGTGTTTCGCGCCTTTCCCGTCTGTTTCTCCGCCTCGAACTCGAGCCGTCACTCGCCACTCGACGGATGGAAAGGCCGATCTTACCACTTTTATCAAGACTAATTATTTTAACCCTGGTCTTGTCGTTTTCATTAAGATAATCTTTAATATCCTTTACATAGGCATCTGCAACCTCAGATATATGCACCAGCCCAGTTTGCCCTCCTGGCAACGTAACGAAGGCTCCAAAATTAGTAATGCCAGTTACAATGCCTTCGACGATGTTGCCCACTTCCAAAGCCATGCGTAGCCAGTTCCTCCTTAATATTGTATGGACCGCCTCTATTATAACGAAAGACAGTCCTTGGTGTCAATGCAATCAGTTCCTCCAGCCAGATGGGTTTTCAGGCATAAAAATAATCTCTCCCGGTTTGACCAGGCCCAGCTCTTGGCGCGCTACTTTTTCAATATAGGAATCGCTCTTTAAGTAATCGATCTCTGCCTCAAGTTCTTGAAACTGTTGTTGGGCTGCAACCGTTTCTTGTTCCACCTTTGATATCTTCCTTTTTAGCTCCAACATCAATTTAATTTGGCCCCAGGAAAAGTAACCAAAATAAAGCAGCAGTCCAACCAGCAGTAACGCCCCCCATTTTCTCCCTCCCTTACGGCGCCACTGCCATCCAGCGGACCTTTTTACTGTTCTTGACCTCTTCGTCAATGCAATAGCCAACCAAGTCACCTGCCTGTTGCATCCCCAGTATAGTAGAAACGATGCATTACCATGATAAATACATTCGGCAAATATAACCCTTTTCCTCTTTACCGGCGCTTTTTTGTGGTGAATAAGGCGATTTTTCGCTTTATGGTTCTTATTACAGCCCGCCCAATTGCTTTGCCTTTTTGTCTTCCCCTAACTCCTTGGCGCAGTAGATACTGTATCGGTACCCATACGGGCAAGCCTAATTTCACCGCTCCTTGCCCCAGGCAACGAAAGATGGTTTTTAATCCTGATTGTAGTGGTCGTTGAATATGTTTGCTAACTAGCCCCTGTTGCCCCATAAAGCCAATGGCAGAACTCAGCAAGTAGAGCCCGCGTACTTCCCCGGCTGTGGATACCAATAAAGCCGTGGCTACAGTAACTGTTGCTAAAAGCCAAAAGAAAAGATCGCCTAGCGAAGTAGCTAAGCGGCCAGGATGTAAAATAGCGCGACCGGCACGCCAACCATCAAAAACAAACCCCAACAAGACGCCGCTTAGCAGCGTCCAGCCTATTACAATTAATTGTAGCTCCAGCATAGTCGTCTCTCCCTTACTTTAAGAGACGTGCCAACAGCCCCTTGCTGCGCTGCTGGGCCCGATCTTGATTGTACTCCAGGGCAGTAATTTCTCCTTCCACTTCTAGGTTCTCCTGTTCCACATTAAGTTGGTTAATATTGAGCCCCCTGCCCCGGATTTGCAACAAGCCGAGGGTGGTTTCCAATACCACTTTTCCCTCATCAAAACTCTCCACCTGGCGAACACCGCTCACTTCTAAGGATTGTCGGTTTTTTAGCACCACTACATGAT
>DATERQ010000223.1:0-4971 GCA_035271345.1 bacterium
GGTCCGGTTAAAATTGGCGGCGGGTCTGCAATTAGTGTTCAGTCCATGACAAAGACTGATACTAGAGATATAAAAGGTACATCTAAGCAAATTTCAGCTTTGGTTGACGCCGGCTGTGAGCTGATTCGGCTAGCTGTTCCCGACTTAGAAGCGGCTCAGGCCCTTGCGACGCTATGCCACAACACAAGTGTTCCTCTAATTGCTGATATTCATTTTGATTATAGACTTGCCTTAGCAGCCCTTAAAGCTGGTGTAGCCGGTTTACGTCTTAATCCTGGCAATATCGGTGGGCCTGAACGGGTACGTGAAGTTGCTTTAGCGGCTAAGGAACGACAAATACCCATTCGTATTGGTGTTAATGCAGGGTCGCTGGAACCGAGCATTAAAGAACGCTACGGGGGTATTAATGCTGCTGGTATGGTGGAAAGTGCTCTTAACCAAGCTAAATTATTAGAACAAGTGGGACATAGGGATATTATACTGTCCCTCAAATCCTCCAATGTGCTTCTTACGGTGGATGCTTACCGCATGGTAGCCGACGAGTGCGATTATCCCTTGCATGTGGGAATAACGGAAGCGGGTACTGTCAGGCGGGGCACGGTTCGTTCGGCAGTTGGCATGGGTATTCTCCTAAACGAGGGTATAGGAGACACCATTCGTGTATCGCTCACCAGCGATCCGGTAGAAGAAGTAAAGGTCGGATATGAAATATTGCGGTCATTGGAACTCAGACAACATGGCCCAGATATTATTGCTTGCCCTACCTGTGGCCGATGTGAGATCGATTTGGACCAACTTGTAAAAGAAATTGAGGCTGAAGTAGCCCATATCAAAGTACCGCTAAAGATTGCTATTATGGGATGTGCCGTTAACGGGCCTGGGGAAGCCGCGGAAGCCGATGTTGGTGTAGCTGGCGGTCGCGGAGCCGGATTGATTTTTCGACGGGGACAGGTTATACGAAAAGTACCGGAAAACGAACTTGTTGAGGCCCTGTTAAGTGAAATTGAGGCTGAATTAAACCAAAGGACACCAAACAAAAAGTAAATGGTAGGGGGTTTCTTTACATGCGTATGTCTACACTATTTGCGCCTACATTGCGGGAAGTGCCGGCAGAGGCTGAAGCAATTAGCCATCAATATTTGCTTCGTGCCGGTTACATAAGAAAAACCGCTGCCGGTGTCTACTGTTATTTGCCGCTAGCCTGGCGGGTCCTACGAAAGATTGAGGCAATTGTCCGGGAAGAGATGGATCGGGCCGGTGGCCAAGAGGTGTTGCTTCCGGCTTTACAGCCGGCTGAACTGTGGCAGGAATCAGGCCGATGGGATGTGTACGGTAAAGAATTATTCCGCCTTAAAGATCGGCATGAACGTGATTTTTGCCTTGGACCCACCCACGAAGAAATAATCACTGCCTTAGTCCGGGGAGAAATAAATTCTTGGCGGGATTTACCGCAGCGACTATATCAAATCCAGACTAAATTTCGAGATGAAATCCGGCCCCGCTTGGGTCTTATCCGCTGCCGGGAATTTATTATGAAAGACCTGTACAGCTTTGATCGCGATGAAGAAGGTATTGTAGCAAGCTATAAAGCTATGCACCAGGCGTATAGCAACATATTTACACGCTGCGGGCTAAAATTCAGGGCTGTGGAAGCTGACAGCGGTGCTATTGGTGGTACAGGATCCCATGAATTTATGGTATTAGCTAAGACCGGTGAGAGTACAATAGTCCATTGTCCTAGTTGTAATTACGCTGCTAATTTGGAACGAGCAGTTTGCGCACCGATCGGAAATGGTTCGATCACTGAAGACGCACTGCCCCTGAAAAAAGTCAAGACGCCTGCAAAACAATCCATTGATGAAGTTGCCACTTTTCTAAGGTTGCCGGCGATAAAACTAGTTAAGACTTTATTATATCGAGCGATCTATCGCGACTATGACGAGCTGGTAGTAGTGGCAGTGCGTGGCGATCGCGATGTTAATGAGATTAAGCTAAAAAACCATTTAAATGCGCTGGAAGTGGAGTTGGCTGATCCAGCCACGGTGCAGCGGGTAACTGCGGCACCAGCAGGTTTCGCCGGTCCGGTGGGGTTTCAACAGCTACCCATATTGGCCGATCCTGAAGTGATAGCTATTAGAAATGCCGTTGTCGGCGCCAATGAGGCTGATGCCCACTTGATCAACGTCAACTATGATCGCGATTGGACAGCGGATCAGGTGCTAGATCTTAAAAATGTTACGGCTGGTGATCTTTGTCCTCATTGCCGCACCCCTTTAGAAACAAATCGGGGGATTGAAGTAGGACATATTTTTAATTTAGGGACAACGTATAGTACGGCCTTAAAGGCGATGTACTTAGATGAAAACGGCCATAGCAAGCCAATCATTATGGGGTGTTATGGTATTGGTATCCCTCGCACAATGGCGGCGGCAGTGGAGCAGTACCACGATAAAGACGGTATTATTTGGCCCGTTCCAATTGCACCTTACCATGTAAACATTGTTCCGGTGAACTACAAAGAGGATCAGCAGCAGCTTTTAGCTGAGGAATTATATCGTTTACTAGGGGAAGCCGGGGTGGAAACTATAATTGATGACCGTAATGAGCGAGCCGGTGTGAAGTTTAAGGATGCCGATCTGATGGGGTTTCCCTTGCGCATCACCGTGGGGCCGCGGTCGCTCAAGAATAACAAAGTTGAAATCAGGCGAAGAGTAGATGGAGCAATTAGGCTGGTGGATAAACGGAATATTGTCAAGGCAATTAAAGAGGGACTTGTGCGATTGCAATCTTAATAACCGTGTCCGGGGGTTTTGTAGATGGAGCATGTAACAGCAGTGATTCCGGCTTATAACGAAGCAGAACGCATTGAAGGGGTTCTGTCCGCAGTTTGTGCTGTTGATGAAATAGCTAAAACCATCGTAGTTAGCGATGGCTCGACTGATAATACCGCTGCAGTTGCTAGAAAAGCAGGGTCTAAGGTAGATGTGTTGGAACTGGCTTATAATCAGGGTAAAGGGGCTGCTCTATTAGCTGGGGTTCAATCTACTACCGCTGCTATATTGGTATTTCTTGATGCTGATCTAATCGGCTTGCAGCCAAAACATGTGAAACAATTGCTTAAACCTGTACTGACAAAAGAAGCACCCATGGCGGTGGCCGTATTTGCGCAAGGCCGACTAGCTACTGATCTGGCACAGAAAATAGCACCATTTCTTTCTGGTCAGCGAGCTGTAAGACGGAATCTGCTAGAAAGGATTCCCGAATTAGATGTTAGCCGCTTTGGGGTAGAGGTGGCATTGACCCAATATGTACACGAGCAAGATATTCCTGTAGTTCGAGTACCTTGGCATGATGTTACCCACGTAATGAAGGAGGAAAAACTCGGGTTGGCAAAAGGTTTTAGTGCCCGTTTAAAAATGTATCAAGAAATAATAACCAGCTTAAGGCTTCCTGGTAGCCGCAAGTGAGTTGCTGTCATGAGTTTAAAATGGTGTAACTGGGTGCTCTTTTACCGCATGACACAGTGTCGATAGGCAACAGCATAAGGGCGCGAAAGCGCCCGTTGTGCTATTACAATACAAAAATTCATTAAGAGTTATATATGGGGTGACTGGCAATGGGCTTGGACCGCGGACAGGGTTTATGGGAGTATTTTATTGAAAGAATTAAACTGCCAGCTAAAATAAAGGCTGTAATGCGAAAAACAAAACTTAAGCAAGTCGAAATTTCGCCCGATGGAAGTCACTGGTACATTAGGGTCGATAGCGCGATACCATTCCCAGCGGCGGCCATAGCTATGATTGAACAAAGCATAAGCGCTTACACTTCTACCCAACCCACGGTTTTTTTTAGCCATTCTAAATTAGAGCCACCACCACCTGTATATTTGTGGGAAGTCACGATGGCGGAAGTTAGGGCTAGATTTCCTTACTTAGAACCATGGTTACAGTTAGCCGCCTGGGATTTAAACCAGGACACCCTCAGTATTGTTGTCGGTAACGAGGTCACGGCGCGGCTGATGGAAAACCGCAAAATAGATACATTTATAAGGGAATTGTGGTGTAAACACGGATACAAGAATATCGCTGTCAAGACAAGTTGGAAGCCCAATATGCATTTAAAACTGGAAAAAGATCTTTTAAGCACAAAGGATGATGAACTGAAAAAACACTTGACCCGGCTAACGGTTCGGGCCAATCAAAAGCCAATCCATAATCAGGTGTTAGTGGGCAAAGCTAGTAGCAGCCGGGTCCAACCAATCTCGTCTTTAAGAGATTTCGGCAGCAATGTTGTAGTGGAAGGATATATTACCAAATGGAATATTTACCAAACTAGAAAAGGAAAGGCGCTGCTTGCTTTCGATTTAGCTGATACTAACGATGCTATTTCCGTTAAAACAACATTACATAGCGCGGAAGAAGAACAAAGGGTGGCAACCGTAGACGTGGGAGAATGGCTTCGAGTGGGAGGAGAGCTGGCCTTTGATCGCCGGGATGGGGGGGAAATAATATGGGCTCGTTCTATCCAGAGCATAGAGCCTACAATCCGGCTAGATACGGCGGAACTAAAACGGGTAGAATTGCATTTGCATACGCAAATGAGTTCCCTAGATGCCACCACACGACTGGAAGACTTATTTGATTTGATTGCGAAATGGGGACACAAGGCGATAGCAATTACTGATCATGGGTCCGTGCAGGCATTCCCGGAAGCTTATGAACTGAGCCGGCGCCATGGAATCAAGGTAATATATGGTTTGGAAGGATATTTGGTGGATGATAAGGAAGCGGATCCGCTGGCTGACAAAGCGCCTGTTTATCATATTATTTTGCTGGCAAAGAATCAAAAAGGCCTCAAAGATTTGTATCGCTTAGTCACGCTATCACACTTGGACTACTTCTACCGGGTACCGAGGATACCGCGCTCAGTACTTAAACAGCATCGCGAAGGACTGATTTTAGGTTCCGCTTG
>DATERQ010000224.1:0-2694 GCA_035271345.1 bacterium
ATAATTCTGGGGTAGGCGAAGGCGGCGGGGAAAAACTAGCCCCCACCCCCCGCACAGAGATACTGCCTATCTTAGGGCCGGGCCCTAAGATAATCCCAGGCCACTTGAGCAGTAATGGCAGCTCCATAAACAAGGCAGTCTTCGTCAATGTCAAAGCGTTCGTTATGAATGGGGGCTGTTAGGCCCCGGGCCGTATTTCCACAACCGAGATTGGTAATTACCCCGGGCCGGTAGCGTTGATACCAACCAAAATCTTCGCCCCCCATGGAGGGCTGCTCCAGTTGTATAACTTGCTCCTTCCCTACTATCTTGGCCGCAGCTGCTGTGACCAGCTCAGCCAAGGCCGGATCATTTTGCACCGCCGGATAGCCAGGTTGAAAGTGCAAGGAATAGCCGGCCCCGTAAGTCTGGGTAAGGCCGCGGACAATCTCCTCCATCTGCCTCTCCACCTGTTGGCCCACAGCTTCTTCCAGCACCCGCACTGTTCCAGCTACAGTCACTTCGCCCGCCAACACATTGGGCTTTACTCCGCCGGCAATGGTACAAGCAGATACCACAACAGGGGTGGTGGGACTGGTCAACCGGCTGGCTATGGTTTGGAAGGCCATGATAATTTGGGCGGTAATCACAATAGAATCTATCCCCCGCTGTGGATGGGCCGCATGCCCGCTTTTCCCCTTAACAGTGAGGGTGAATTCCCGGGTGGAAGCCATAAAATTTCCTGGCTTTACCCCCACTTGGCCCACCTCTAAATGAGATTGAACATGGTGGGCAAAAATAGCGTCCACATGCGGGTTCTCTAAAACTCCATGTTCGATCAGCATCCGGGCCCCGCCAGGGTAGGTTTCCTCCGACGGTTGAAAGATAAGTTTCACATTGCCGGGCAATTCGCTCCGCCTTTTGCTCAGTACCATGCCAGCCCCTAACAACATGGCCAGGTGGGCATCATGCCCACAAGCATGCATAAGGCCCGGCTGTTGGGACGCATAGGGAACTTCATTCTTTTCCGTTATGGGCAGGGCATCCATATCGGCCCGCAAAGCAATGGTAGGGCCCGTTTCCTCCGCCCCGGTCAGGGTTGCCACCACCGCCGGTTCGGGAAAGTTAGGCTCCGGTTCTAAGCCCAGCTCCGATAGCGTTTCTTTAATGGTGCGGCAAGTGCGAAATTCTTCCATGGATGGCTCAGGGTGCTGATGAAACTCCCGCCTCAGTTCTATCAGCCAGTCCTTTATTTTTTCCGTTTCCTGCCTAAAACAGTTGGTAGCCATTTTATTTCCGCCCCATCTTTACGGCAATGGCATCCAGCTCCACCAGTGCCTCTCCGGCTAAACCTGCCACCAGCAAGGTCCGGGCCGGGGGATTGAGCGGGAAGTGCTGGCGGTAACTATCGTTGAAAGCCTGAATATTGGCCTTATCAGTGACTATCACTGTCATCTTTACGATATCGGCCAAGGAAAATTGCTCCTGTTCAAGGATCGCTTTTAAATTAGCGATTGCCTGTTCAGTTTGCCCGGCTACTGTGGCCGGGAACTGGCCGCTGTCGCGATTTATTCCCACCTGCCCTGATACATACAAGGTATCTCCGGCTCTGACGGCGGTGGAAAATGGCCGTTCGCCGCCGCTGAAGGGAATATATTTTATCATTTTTTACTATCCTCCTCAGTTATTGGCTGGCAAAGCGATGGACAAACTCGACAAAAAAGAGCTGGCTCTCGATAATTCCGGCATACTTATCGGACCCGTTCACAACTAAAAACTCATCGATCCCGCCGGCATTGCCGCCATGGCCCAGACCCACATCGAACATTACCGGCAGCCCCAGTTCTGCAAACAGCGACCAAGGCCCGCCCCCACCCACATAGGGCCAAGCCAGCCAAGGGATTTTATTTTCATCGAAAATTGACGTCAGACTGCGGCAGAGACCGCTGTTCAGTTTCGATTGATAAGGTTCATATGCTGCGATAACTTCCACTTTAATATCCGGATATCCCGTTTGGGCCAGATGGCTCTTTATTCTTTCTATGGTCTTTTGGGCCGAATAGCCGCGGGGCACACGGACATCGCAAAGAGCCCAGGCTTCATTTGGGAGCCGGAATACCTCAGTTCCCGGCCCGGTGTAACCGCTGGCCAGCCCATTAATATTGAAGCTGGGCGAGTAAAAGTATTTAAGGGTAGCGCTGACATTGTCTAAATCATCGTTGGCAGATTTAACATCGAGCCCAATATTAGGCAAAAACTCCTTCCACTGCTGCCCCTCAAACCGAGCGACAAAGTCCCGGACCTCTTTCTTTTCTTCTTCTGTGATCGGCTCTTCATCGGCATAAAAGTCCTTCACCGCTATTTTCCCCGTAACCGGATCCCGCATGGTAGCCAGGGCCTCGATCAGGCGCCAAGTGGGGCTTTCGATCAAACTATGGGCTGAAGCGTGAATAGCCTTCTTTTGGGGCCCTTTACCCCATAGTTCCCCGGCGGCGGTAAAGCGTAAGTTAATGAGCCCTTTATAACCCAGAGTAAGTTTAACTTGCCCATCTTCAGCCTGGACGGCCCCGGGGCAAAAGGCTCCTTGGGCCCGCCGGAGGCGGTCTTGATATTGTTCAACAAAAAGGCCGTAGTTGGGACTACCCACATTTTCTTCTGTTTCGGCTAGAAACATAATATTTAGCGGCAGCCGGCCCTCAAGATCGATAATAGCCC
>DATERQ010000225.1:0-21299 GCA_035271345.1 bacterium
CCTCTGTATTTATCACCACCACATCTACACCATCTTCCTCGTCCACCCAATCCCGCGGTGCCTTCGGCGTGATAACCTCTAAAATATAGTGATCGATTCTAGTTACCTGGGGTGCCTCAATCCAGTTAAAATACACCCTGGCGTCTTCACGAAAATCAGTACCGCTTATAATCACCTTGGTCCCACCGGAAACCGGCCCCAGCTCAGGATCAAGTGATTCTATTTCAGGCGAAGTGTCAGGTACGCGATATTCATAGCCATTTGCTTTAAAAGCCCGCCCTGTGCTTTCATCGTCATCATCGACCAAACCAGCATCAGGGTTAATCAGCTCCACGTCCACCGGGCCCGGATTTTCCCCAGGCGGCGTTTTCACCGCCACCTCTGTAGGCGACAAATACACTAGCTCGTCGGCATCCTTCCCGGCAAACTTTATTTGAAGGTCTTCTACCGCCTCTTTATTCTCCTCAGGCACATATTCGGTTACCGTATCCTTATCCAGAAATCCCTTCCCCTTAAGGAGCAGCCAAGTGCCGCCGTACACAGTGCCCGAGGCCGGGGTAACGGAGGTGATTTCCGGGGTACTGAGGTAGATGAATTTTTCCTCAGTTTCTTTTGAATAGCGGCCACCTTGTTTTTCAATTTTGATTGTGGCTGGCCCCGGTTCACCAGGGGGTGTTTTACAGGTAAGTATCCTTAGACTGGGCCCGGCTAAACTATCTTTCTTATCTTCGTCCTCACCATTGTTGTCGGCGCTGTTGTCATCACCATTGTCAGTGCCGTTATTGTCATCGTCATTTACCTCACCATTCCCAGCCTCTCTCTCTGCTAAAATAACGCTGACATCAGTAGCCTTCCTATCTCCAACCCAAACCGTATCAGAAGATTGTAGTCCCGTCCCTTTTATAATTAGCTCTGTACCCCCATGGGCAGTTCCAACCAAAGGCGATACTTCTTCAATAACAAGCTCCTGATCCGGCGGGTAATAAGTAAAAGTCCCCGGCGCAATTTTTTCACCAAATGGTGTTACAACTTTAACTTGAACTCGGCCTGCATTGCTAGCGGGCAGTTCCACCTGTATTAGATCGGGATCGTTGCCGCTTCCCAGGATTATTCGTTTTTTTCCTATCGGCACTTCGGCACCACCAAAAAAGATGCGCGTTTTTTCATGAAGGAGCGTCGTATCCTTCGACCAACCGAAATTACTGCCGTCAATCTCCATTAAGATGCCACCGGTTGTCGGGCCTTGGTCCGGCACAAAACCTCCTAGCTGCATTTTGTTTTGGCGATAATAATAGCCGCCATATTTAGTTGTAATGCCAAAGCGGCGTCCAAACGAGGGGAATGCCTTTGGTTCATCGCCAATATAGTTAACCAGCGTCACATCCACTCCTTCAGTGTTGCCTGGTACGGGCGGGGTAAGGACTTCGATCCAGTGTACAGGAATTGACTCGCCCCCGACTCCAAGATACCCAGCCACACTAGGGATGTTGTCGTCTTTAATTACCTCTGCCTTTTGAGGGCCAAAGTACACAGCCAGCCGGTCCGTAGATGGCACACCTGTAGCCAATATAACTGCCCGTGATCCGCCCTCAGCCTGGCCCTCAGCGGTGAGGGTATCGCGGTTGAATATAGGTATGGTGCTGGTTTTTAACTTTTCTTCAATACCCTCGTAACAATTAAAGTCATCCATATCTGATGGCCGCAGAAATACTGGCGCATCAACTGGCCGATAAACATACAGTCTATTATCTTCGCTGGTTCCGCTGGCGGCTTCCGCGCTTAAAGGAACGCCTTGGCCTCCAGCGCCATTTTGTTCGCCTTGAACGTCGCTGCCTGCCTGATGGGAAGCTTCTTCTTCGCCAATCTCCCGATATAAAGTTACCAACACCGGTACCTCCCGCATGCCGTCCTCGCCGCTTTCACTGCTGGCAGCAATATCTTCGAAAACGATCCGCGGAGTTTCAACTACTACGGTGATCTTGTTTCCATCTTGGGTTACTGATTTAACGGCCGCTTCTTTTTCGGCAATTTTTACGTTGCTTCTATATGACATGCCATCTTTGCCCTCGATCTCTTTTTGAAAACCATGACTGCCCGCCCTTAAAGTAATGGTGAGCGGTACTAGTCGACCCTCAGGAATTTCGGACTGGCTAAAACCATCTATTACAAGCTCCTTGCCTTCGGGCTGGCAATAAAAACCTAAAGACCAAGAATCCGATAGTTGTCTACCGTCTCCAACCTCTTTGGCTACCTTCACTGAATGCCAGCCCTCTTTTACAGGCTGAAAGGAAAATGCGATCTGCTGCATTTCCTCATACGTATCCAGTTCGTAGTCTTCTATAGTCTCTTCATTTCCCTCTTGGTCGCGGATAATAATCTTTATATTGGCATCATCAAACTCCCGGCCAATAATACTGATTGGAATCCACTCATCCTTGAACGGAATTGTTCGCGGCCTAATCCCTATTATTTCCGGTTTAGCATCTCGTCCGCTTCTATAGTAAAACACTTTTTCCAAGCGAGAAATAATGCTGGCTCCATCACCATTAAATATAAATTCCAAATTAAGATCAGCATTTTGTCCTGCATCGCCGTCTGGCATGGTCCCAAAGAGAACAATTTCCCCGTTTTGGTCTGTTTTTGTATATACTCCTTTTAGTTCTAAATCGGGGTTGGTGGTATAGAGCCCAAAATTCTTCTCATCTCCTACTTTTAAAAGGTTAAAGTTATCCCCTTTTATGATGACCTCGCTATCTTCCCCACCAAAGGTGGGGAGGACGCCGATAAGTCTGGGCCCTTCCACAAGTTTAATTTCGCTATATTTGGCTTCGTTATCGCCACTTGCGACGATGAGTTCCGGTTTGTCAACAGATCTAAAAGGCGGAATAACCGCTGTTATTTGATCGGATCCAGTGATCTCCATTTGCTCCAGCTTTTGCCAAGGCTTTCCCAAGCTCGGCCTAATAGACACTTCGGTTTCATCATCGAATCCAGAGCCAAATATAATAATCGTATCCTCGGTTTGCGTGGGTAAATAAAGCGTATCAAGCTGACCGTCATTCGTCTTCTTGTCTCGGGGCCAGCCAAAGGTTGCAATCACTTTATCGATTGCAGGACCCTCTGCCTCGGGGGCCTCGCCTCCCACAGCCAGCACTGGTAGGGGGCCCAGGGCGCTAATAAAAAGAACTAAGCTTAGGGTCAAAGCCACTGTTTTTTTAGTCAAAAACGGCCGGGGCCTAAGTTGCAGCAAATGTATCAACCTCCGTCGGTTTTATTGCGGATGATAGTTCCCCACATTTATCTTATCGGCATCAAGGCTTATTAGGTTGAGGGTGATGTAGAAGGATAATTGCTATAAGAAAATAGCTTTTTGGTATAATAAAGCTGGAAAGATGCTTCGCTACGCTCAGCATGACAACAGAAGGGGGCTGTCATACCGACTTCCTTCATTGTCAGCTTAGGCTTTTCTTCATTGTCATCCCGAGCAAAGCGAGGGATCTTTGCCTCCTGGCTCCAATGAGGGAAAGATGCTTCGCTGCGCTCAGCATGACAGGTTTTGGGGGGCTTCGCTGCGCTCTGCATGACAAAAGGAAAGGGCTGATACTCTAGGCTTTCTTAATAGTCAGCTTAAGCTTTCCTTCATTGTCATCCCAAGCAAAGCGAGGGATCTTTGGCTCCTAACTCCAATGACGGAAAGATGCTTCGCTGCGCTCAGCATGACAACAGAAGGGGGCTGTCATACCGAATGAAACGAGGGATCTTAAAACTAAAATGTTAAAGACAGGTCTTCCCATCTAGGGTTTATGGATTCAACCAACCCATTCTTTTTCTGCCTGGTCCAGCCTTTTATTTGTTTTTCTCTCTCAATTGCCGCCATCACATCGGAGGTTTCAGTAAAATAGACTAGCTTGGTCACATTATATTTTTTGGTGAAACCCTCCACCAGTTTGTTTTTATGTTCATACACCCTTCTCTCTAGATCGTTTGTTATTCCGGTATAGAGTACCTTGTTATTCCAGTTTGTCATCATGTAAACGTAATACAAGGTTGCCTCCTCCTTAAAACCCAAGTCCAATACAGGCGGAAAGATGCTTCGCTACACTCAGCATGACAACAGAAGGGGGCTGTCATCCCGACTTCCTTCATTGTCAGCCCGAGCCTTCCTTACTTGTCATCCCGAGTGAAACGAGGGATCTTTGGCTTCTTGCTCCAATGAGGGATAGATGCTTCGCTGCGCTTAGCATGACAAAAGGAAAGGGCTGATACTCTAGGCTTTCTTAATAGTCAGCTTAAGCCTTCCTACATTGTCATCCCGAGCAAAGCGAGGGATCTTTGGCTCCTGGCTCCAATGTCGGAAAGATGCTTCGCTACGCTCAGCATGACAAAAGGAAAGGGCTGATACTCTAGGCTTTCTTAATAGTCAGCTTAAGCTTTCCTTCATTGTCATCCCGAGCAAAGCGAGGGATCTTTGCCTCCTGGCTCCAATGCTGGAAAGATGCTTCGCTACGCTCAGCATGACAGGTTTTGGGAGGCTTCGCTGCGCTCTGCATGACAGTAGGGGGGGCTGTCATTCCGACTTCCTTCATTGTCATCCCGAGCAAAGCGAGGGATCTTTGGCTCCTAACTCCAATGTCGGTAAGATGCTTCGCTGCGCTCAGCATGACAAAAGGAAAGGGCTGTCATCCCGAGCAAAGCGAGGGATCTTTGGCTCCTGGCTCCAATGTCGGAAAGATGCTTCGCTGCGCTCTGCATGACAGGTTTTGGGGGGCTTCGCTGCGCTCTGCATGACGTAATACCCGCGGCCAGCATGATGTAGTATCCGTATTCTACCGCCTGGCAGCAAAATCCTGTATACTATAGTTAACGAGTAGGATGTTTCCAGGAAACCTTAAAACTGAGAAAGGGTGGGAGATGGGGGATGAAAAATAAATATGGTCGGCTCTGGCTGCTGATAGCCTTGACCTTTGTTTTTATGGTCGTTGCTTGCGCTGCCCCGTCCGGGGAAAAATCTGCCCATGCAGATTCGGAACCGGATAACCAACGTGAACTGAGAAAGATCTTCCGTGATTTTTTGCCCCAAGGGGCCTTTTTAATAGAGCCTTCACAAGACGGTGTAACACTGCCACAACCGGCATTGGTCCAAGAAGTAGATCTGGACAATGATGGTGCAAATGAACTTATTGCCGGCTTTCGTATCAGTGAAACCAAAGTCGGGGTGCTAATACTAAAACAGGGTGGTTCGGGTTGGCAAAAAATGTGGGAGGCTCGTGGTAACGGGCCCGGTTTGGCTCTTCTTTACCCGGCTGATATAAATGGTGACGGTACCCCGGAATTGTTGCTGGGATGGGGACAGGGTAGCGATTTGGGCAATGTACTCAACATCGTTTCTTTTCAGGGGGAAATAAAGAACCTAGTCCAAGAGCCCTACCATCGTCTCGATGTCATGGATCTTCCCAGCGACTACGGAAATGACAGCAAATGCGAACTTGCCATTTGGAATCGGGTCGGCAGTGGCACTTACGAAATTGAAGTCCATCGATTTTATGATGGGCGTTTGATTCCCGCCGTTGATACTTATACCAGTTACTTTCCACACGTTGTTGATTACTACGAACAGCAGGTGCTGGCTATGCCTGATAAACCAAGCCTGTGGTATTATCTGGCCGATGCCCAAATAAAAGCCGGACAACCGGGGGAAGCGCTGCGCTCAATCGAATTAGCCTCGGGCTTTGATTCTAACCATCTGCGGCCCGGAGCCCTGGCTGTGTTAAAAGGTGATGCTCTTTTGGCTGAAGGCAAATTACAAGAAGCCTTGGCCACTTATCCCAAACTAGCCCGGGTTGACCCCCAGGGTATCGATTGCCGTGACAAAGCCCGCGCCTTCTACGGGCTCGGGCGGGTTAAAGAACTATTGCCAGGGTTGGATTTAGGTGCGGCCAAATCCGATTACAAAAGGGCTTTAGCAGCGGATCCGGACTGGCTGCTTCCTGCTTTTGCCCTAGGGCGAATAGAAGCGCTTCCAATTACTGATAACTTGACTCTTTTTCTTGCTAATTTACCTCCAAAAGAAAAGTATGAGAAAATTAATACCCTGGCCAATTTCGCCCAGGAGCATGGTCTCAACATCCACTACCAAATCCAGTGTGAAGATCATAGTCAGCTTTGTGTTTTAGCAGTGGATTATGGCTTTCAAGATAGTACGGCTAAATATTTAGCCCACGCTCTTTTTTGGTGGGACCAAGCAGGCGACGGGCCAATTCGGCGGCAGATGTTCTATTGCAGCGAGGCCCCTTTACATGGTCTGGGGGAAAACTGCGTCGTGGAAGATTTGGATGTAATGATCGGGTCGGACGGTATAGTAAAGGCAGAAGTGATTTATCTGTGTCCCCGGCGGCCCGGTTCCGGCAAGCTGCGTTATGAATTTCAGCTAGATGGGGACAAGTGGACACTAGCCCGACGAGTGCCTGTCCAGGACAAAGCAGAAGGAGCATAGCGAGGGATCTTTGGCTCCTAACTCCAATGACGGAAAGATGCTTCGCTGCGCTCGGCATGACAATTGGGTAGTTAGCTATTGGCCGTTAGCTGTTAGTGGGAACAGGGGAAGGAAGAAATACTGTTTTGGCAACCTTCAACACCATACCTAGCACAGCGATGAGTCTTTAGGCTCCAATGGCGGTAAGATGCTTCGCTGCGCTCAGCATGACAAAAGGAAAGGGCTGATACCCCGACTTTCTTCATTGTCATCCCGAGCAAAGCGAGGGATCTTTGCCTTCTTGCTCCAATGTCGGAAGGATGCTTCGCCGCTCTCAGCGTGACAATAGAAAGAAATTGCCATTCCCAGCCTTCCTTCATTGTCATCCCGAGCAAAGCGAGGGATCTTTTGGCTTCCGGCTCCTATGATTGAAAGATGCTTCGCTACGCTCAGCATGACAGGGTTTGGGGGGGGCTACGCTGCGTTCAGCATGACAAAAGGAAAGGGCTGATACCCCGACTTTCTTCATTGTCATCCCGAGCAAAGCGAGGGATCTTTGCCTTCTTGCTCCAATGTCGGAAGGATGCTTCGCTGCTCTCAGCGTGACAATAGGAAGAAATTGCCATTCCTAGCCTTCCTTCATTGTCATCCCGAGCAAAGCGAGGGATCTTTTGGCTTCCGGCTCCAATGACGGTAAGATGCTTCGCTGCGCTCAGCATGGCCGGTTTTGGAGGTCTACGCCGCACCTAGCATGACAGTAGAAGTAAATTGCCATTCCCAGCCTTCCTTCATTGTCATCCCGAGCATAGCGAGGGATCTTTGGCTTCCGGCTCCTATGGCGGTAAGATGCTTCGCTACGCTCAGCATGACAGGTTTTAGGAAGCTTCGCTGCGCTCGGCATCACGGTATTAAGGGGGGGCAGCATCGCGGTATTAAGGGGGCTCGGCATGACGGTATTAGGATCTTTGGCCTTTCTATACAAGGAGCCTGTGGATGGCAAATTATAAGGGCCTTTGGATAATAATGATCAATTATTTACAATTGCAAATCTGCCCCCAGCACCCCAATTCGCTGGTTCTTTTCATCCATTAAAGGGCATGAGATGGTAATACAAGGGCGATAGGTGAGCTTGGAAATATACAACTCTGATTCGTAGTCTTCCCCTTGCCAGGCCGCCTGGAAATAAGGCCGAGCTACAACATCCAGCTCCTGTAAGTCGGTGATTCGACTTACTATCTTAGCCTGGCCATCGCCTTTAGCGATTATGAAAGCCTCGAACAATTCATTTGCTTCTAGTTCTTTGGCCAGGACTTGTACCCGGCCTTGCAAAATATTGGAAGCAAAATTCGGCGTCTGGCATAATAGTCGGACCCGTTCCCAGGCCCGCTTTACTTTTTCGCGCCGGACGGCTTCAGGTATCTCGATCCGTGAGTATTCACGCACCAACTTATAAAGCTGCTCCGACATTTGGGTTAGACGGCCCGATGAAAGAGCCATCTCCTCTACGCTGGCTGCCTGCTCTTCCACTGCGGCTGCTGCCTCTTCGCTACCGGCTGCTGTTTGTTGGGCAATTTGGTTGACGTGGTCCATTAAAGATACCACCGCCGACACTTGCTCTGTCTGCTCTTTCCCGTGGAGGGCGATCTCCGCCACCCGGGAGCGTAACCCAGCCAAAACCTCCACCATGGAGGCCAGCGCCTTTCTCGCTGCCTGGGATTTATTGGCGGCATCCCCGGCTTGCTGCGCCTGTTCGTCCATAGCCACTGCCAAAGCATTGTCTTCAGCATGTATGCGACTTAAAATGGTAGTGATTTCTCTTGCAGCAGCCGCAGCTTGTTCGGCCAGTTTACGGATCTCTGCCGCCACTACAGCAAAACCACGGCCTTGTTCCCCGGCCCGAGCCGCTTCAATGGCAGCATTGAGGGCCAACAGATTGGTCTGCTCACTAATTTGATGCACGCTGGCAACAATTGCTTCCACTTGCCGAGTACTCTCGGTCTGCCGGCGCACCTCCTCAGCCAAATCGCGGCTGCGCTCACTGGCTGCCTCCACTGTTTGCAGCAAACCCTCCAATGCTTCCCGGCTGGTATCGATATCGCTAATCACCTTGATCGTTACTTGCTCGCTTTCCAGCACATGGTCAGCGATGGCTTGTGCTCCTTTATTCATGAAGGTTGTTTTCTCTAAGGTATTTCTTGCTGCATCAGCTTGTTGGGTGGCTTGGTCAGCTATTTCCTGCACCACTTCCGCTATTTGATTCATGGCCATTTTGGCATCGTTGGTGCCGGAATTTAGTTGGCCCGATGCTGTATGCGTTTGGTCAGCAGCAATTTGAAGCTCGCCCAAAATCATTTGCAGCCGCTTGGCCAGCTCTTGCAATGCGCCGGCTAACTGTTGGGCCGGACCTTCCAGCCTGGATGGAAAGGCAGCATACGTATCCCCAGCCGCTAAGGCTTGAAGATATTTGATTACCGGTTCCAAAGCACGGCGTTGACCAGTGGTGTCGATCTGTACAAACACCGCTGCAATGATCAACCAATAGGTAACTAAAGACGCTACACCGAAACCAGTGAGGCCGAATATGGTGTACAATCGAACCGAAATGCCGCCGCACAACAACGCCAAAACAAAAGGCAGTAACATCCGGAACATAGCATTAGCCCCGCCGTTATTCACCATCATCTCCCCCAGCTATGCATTTTAATCACCGGCAATAATCTGGCCATTATTACCGGTATCTTCCTTTTTCGCCAACAGATGTCATTTGTCCTGCTACTTGTTCCAGCATTTGGCACCGTAAGCGAAATCATTTCCAAGCAAGCAACCTCAAAATAAATATAGCCCCATCGTGGGACGATTCATCCCTGGCGCCAACTAAGAGCCTATAGCCAGCAAGGCGGTAAAGACTGCGATAAAAATCAGCATCGACAACGAAGCCCAGTCCTAAAAGTATCGCCGCAGCTATACTTCAGGCCGGGCCCATAAAGAATTTTTTATTTATTGTCCGGCAGCAACTTTTTTACGATGGCGGTCAGGGCTGCCCCAGCGGTACCGTGTAGTACTGCATCGGCGCGGCCATCAGCCAACGTAGGATCACGATTTACGATCGCCAAATGCGAGGCTCGAAAAGCCAATGTATTAGCCGGAGAAACGGAAAGGCTTGATCCAACCACCAACACCAATTGGCTTCGTTCAGCCGCCTGCAGGGCTTCGTTAAAAGCCGCCGGCATCATGTCTCCAAACAGAACCACATCCGGCCTTAACGGTTGGCCACAACTTTGGCATTGGGGAGCCGGTCGCCCCGGTAGCTGAGCCAACGCTTCTTTTAAGGGGTAGGTATGTCCGCAGCCACGGCAGTGGGTTGTGCGTAAATGGCCATGGACTTCCAGCACATTTTGAGCACCGGCTTTTTGATGTAAACCGTCTATATTCTGAGTAATGATAGTGTTGATGTAACCAGCTTCTTCCAGCATCG
This sequence comes from bacterium, assembly GCA_035271345.1. Lineage (GTDB taxonomy): Bacteria > Bacillota > DTU030 > DUMP01 > DUMP01 > DUNI01. Next base: position 9,948 of record DATERQ010000225.1, read on the forward strand.
CCAGGGCAAAATGACCAGCATTTGGTTCCGCATCCACCGTGGGGCCAAACATTTCCTTAAAGTATTTCCAAAAGGTTTCAGGGCGGGAAAATAAGGCATCGGCTGACAAGTACTCCATGGGATCGATACGGCTCCACATGCCCGTGCCTGGACTACGAAAATCCGGGATTCCGCTCTCAGTGGATATTCCGGCACCGGTAAAAACTACTGCCTGTCCACGATGTTTGTTTAGCAGCTTTGCTAAGGCCTCTACTTGTGTTTTTTGCATTATGTCATCTCCTAGCAGGAAATGTTCCCCTTATAAGTATGTTCTCCACCAGGGAACTATTTCCTGCCTTGCCGCTTATAACCACTGTATATGGGGCTTTTGGCCATTTAATTCCAATGTGGAGGAAGACCCCCCGGCGCTGTTACCGGTTCTTTCCAAGGATTGTTTCGATATCGCCAGCGGTAATAAATTCCCCAGTATATTTTTCGATTTCGCCCTGGTCCCCTAAGGCGGCTATCTTAGGATCCACTGGCAGACCGCCTAAAAACCTGAGGTTTTCAGCCTGGGCTGCTTTTTCCACATGGCTGGGACCAAAAAGATCGATTCTTTCCCCGCAATGGGGGCAGGTGAGATAGCTCATATTTTCCAGGACGCCCAGAATGGGTACATGGAGCATTCCGGCCATGCGAATGGCCTTTTTTACCACCATCACAGACAGTTCCTGGGGCGATGAAACTACGATGATGCCATCTAAAGGCAATGATTGCATTACTGTCAACGGGGCATCCCCGGTTCCCGGCGGTAAATCTATGACCAAGTAATCCAAATCACCCCAGACCACATCGGTCCAAAACTGTTGTACCGCCCCGCCGATAAGGGGCCCTCGCCAGACAACCGGTGCGTCTTCCTGTGGTAACAGTAGGTTCAACGACATTATTTTAATTCCCAACCTGCTGGTGGGTGGTATTAAACCTTGCTCGCTGTTTCGGGGCCGATGCTTAATTCCAAATAGTTTTGGAATAGAAGGGCCGGTGATATCCGCATCCAGCACGCCGACGCTTTTCCCCTTTTTAGCCAACGTACTGGCTAACAGGGCAGTTACGGTGGATTTACCCACTCCGCCTTTGCCGCTCATGACCGCTATTACATTGCGGATAGAGCTATGGTCGGGAACGGGCAACTTTCGAATCCCCTCCTTTGGCTTTGAGGGACAGGTTTCACAGTGGCTGCCCTGGCCGAGCTCGCAAGTGTCGCAGTCTCGTTTTTGTTCAGACATTTCTTCTCCTCCTGGTCCGAATTTGTATCAATCTAATAGTAACTCTTGCCTGTATTGAACGCAAGCCCAAAACTTGAGTTTTTACTGCTCAGCCCCAACAGGTCAGTTCGCTGCCGCCCTGGCTGCACCGCCACAAAGTGAAATTCTATTTGAGTATCGGCCCGACAGCCTCAGCCTAATCAAACAGGACACGCCATTGGCAGGCCTTAAGTTGCGATGTATAAACGGTAAAACTATCGCTTTCACCAGGGCCCAAATAGTTCAGAAATGCCCAATCTATATCCAACAACTTCCCTTCCCGGTCTAAAAACTCCACGATAACCTTAATAAAATCATAGCTATCACCACCGTGATTGGTGACTTCCCCCAGCAAGCTTACATAAGCTTGCCCCCGATCGGCGTAAGGCCGAACCGTGGCTTGGAGATGAATCAATTGCTCTTTGGCCTTAAATCCCGGCCGAACCCGCACTTGTGACGGAAACCGGGCCAACCCCAGCGGCAGCATTAGTTTAAAAGGCTTGCTCTCCCCTGGATTCAGTCGTTTAAGATAAACATCAGCGCTGGCCCCAGGTTCATTCCCTTTATTTAAGGTTTCCCAGCTCACTAGAATTAACTCCGATGCTAAGTCAGTGGTATTCCGGATTCGCCCCAGCAAATATAAAGCAGGCCCGCTGGAGAAAACATGCAAATCCTCCTCAACTACAATCCCGGTTTCGCTCTCGACTATTGTCGGCGGCAGACACTGAAGATTCCCAGCCCCACTTCCATCTCGTGGTCCGGCAATAACGGACACGGGCTCGGAGACTAAAACCGGGGCTTTCTCACGATCCATTATTGCCGTTTGCGGACATAAAGCTAAAAACAAAACCAGGGAAACTGTGGCCCCCATATAGGCCCGGCTCCAGATGAGCATTGCCTTTCACCCCTACCCACTATTTATGCCGCCCACTTCCATAAAATACCACCGAATCCCTCCTGTGCAGTTTCGACTTCGGCCTCAATAAATCTACATAAAAAGAAAGCCGCCCCGACCAGGGCGGCCTGGAAACCGATCTTAACGCTCTCGAACCAACTGGGCAAATATCGGCGTTCGATAGAGAAGATAATGGGTCAAAAAGCTATAGGTGGGCACATGAATAAGAAAAGCCACCAGCCGCGGGACGAACAGAGGACGCCATAACATCCCGAACAGTATCTGTAACACATAGGGAACCAAAATCATATGGCTAATGAACTGGCCGCCAAAGATGGCCCCTGCCAGCTTCCCTATTCCCGGATGCTTATAATACCCATTGTAGCGCAATATCAGCGCTGGCAGCGCACCAGCCAAACCGGTGGTAATGGTAATTAAAGGCATGTAACTACCCATGGGGCTAAGTACATGACCTACAATGTCTGCCACAATGCCGACAAAAAACCCGGCTGCCGGCCCCCACAGCACTCCAGACATGATAAGGGGTAGCGGCCCTAAGCCCAGTCGAACACCTTCAATTCCCCCAATGGCTAACCTAAAACCGGCTACCCGGGTGAGAACCACACTGAGAGCCACCATAACAGCCTGGTAACTAAGCCGCTGCGTTTTAGTACGCACCGTCTTCACCTCCCTTCCCTCCGGCCATGGCTAGAGAACGCCACACCATCAGGAAGGGTCCTTTTGATGTGACAGCGAACGCGACATCATACCGCGGGCAGCCCCTTCGTCCAAAGGCCACGTCCCATCCTTTGACACTTTACGCATGATGCCTACTCTGCCAAATGCCTGTTCTAACCTGCACTACTCTTAAGATCATCCAAGGCCGATTTAGGCCAATGATTGTTCCAATGTCTGAATAAATTTCTCGTTTTGGTCCCTCGTGCCCACCGATACCCGAAGCCAGGTGGGCATATCCCAAATATAAGCCGGACGCACGATTACGCCCTGCCGCTGTAGCTCGACAAACACTTCCCTGACGTCTTTCTTAGTATCCACCAGCATAAAATTGGTTTCACTTTTTACATAAGGGAGTCCCAGACGTTCAAACTCTTGATACAGGTACTCCCGGCCTTCTCTGTTCATGGTTATAACTTGTTCTAAAAACTCATCGTCATCTAAAGCCGCCACGGCTGCTATTTGGGCCAACCTGTTGGTGGCAAAAGCCTCCCGAACCCGCTTCATACCCCCGATAAAATCCGGATGGCCGACAGCGTAGCCGACTCGAACCCCGGCCAAACCATAAACCTTGGAAAAAGTGCGACTTACCAAGACATTGCGACCGGCCCGTACATAATCCAGCCCCTCTGGATAAGCCGGATCATCGACGAATTCTTTATAAGCCTCGTCCAAGATCACCAACACACTTTGGGGAAGTTTGTTCAAGAATTCGTCCACTTGGTCCCGCGTGCTGATAGTTCCAGTCGGGTTGTTGGGGTTGCATAAAAAAACAAGTTTCGTTTTTTCTGTCACCGCATCTAAGATTCCATCCAAGTCAGTAAAAAAATCCGGCCGCACCGGTACCTTAACTACCTTTGCTCCCATGGCGCGGGCGCTGATTTCGAAGCTGGAAAAACTAGGGTCGGCCATTATCATCTCTTCGCCATCATTAAGGAAGGTTTTAGAAATAAGGCTGATGATGTTGTCTTCGCCGTTGGCAAAAATAATCCCATCCGGGTCCACATTTAGTTTTGCCGCCAGCTTCTGGGTCAGTTCCAAGCAAGCCCCATCGGGATAGAAGTTCACGCTATCCAGGGCTTCCCTCATCGCCTCCAAGGCTTTCGGCGAAGGGCCAAGCGGGTTTTCATTGGACGCCAATTTTACCACTTCCGTCAAGCCATACTCCCGCATGACGTCCTCCATCGGTTTCCCCGGCACATAGGCCTTGATATCGGCTATTCCCTTCCGAAACAGCTTCTCTCGTTCGCCCACAAATACTGCCTCCCCTCAAAATTTGGTAAAGTAAACCTGGCTTTATTATAATATATCGGCCTCAGTTTAGCAAAAACTTCACCGCCGTCCCGGCTGGTATGGCTGCTACTAAGGCGCTGAAACCACCAAGGTCCGAGCCGTCACATTTATCTCCCGTACTTGCAGCCCAGTCATTTCCTCTATCCCTTTTTTGACTGCCAGTTGAGTGGCCGTTAGAACCTGAGGAATGCTCACCAAGCCGTCTATGGACAAATCAATATCCAGATTCACATTGTGTTTTTCTTCTTCAACCCCAATGCGAACAGTCCGCTCAACCCCCGGCAATGATCGCACCAATTCCCGGGTGATGGTTCTTAAGGCCCCTTCGCCAATTGTCAGCCGCCCAATATAACTAAAGGTGGGCCGGACAATACTTTTTTCTCCTCGCCGCAGGGGCCGGCCCCGGCCTGTGCGTGGAAACACATATTTCAACGGATCCACCAATATTCCAGGCAAGTTGCGTTTAACCTCAATAGTCGGTGCCGGGATCACATGTTTGCCCTCATAGCGACGAACTCTTAACGCCTCGGTTATTTGCTTCGAACTGGCCACTTCCTCAATTTGAATAACTTTGGCCGGTTGCGGCAGTTGGAGGCGGTCAGCAATGCGGGCGAACATCCGCCGGGAGGTGGTAATTACCAGTAAGCGATTTGGATTTATCTCGGCTAACTTAGCCATTACCGCTTCAGCGTGGTCGGAATCCATAAAAATAGCTCGGCGCACAGCCTGAAGCCTAGTGGGCTCCCGCTTGGCCGAACGCCCAGCTATTATCCTGCTACCTTGAATTAAAAGGCCGTCATCTAAAATAACATCGATTTCCTCCCGGTAAGCCACTGCTTGCGCATGGTGGCTTTTCCCCGTGCCCGAAGATCCAATTAACGCATATACCTTCATGGTCTATCTCCTGTCCCGTCGGCGATTGTCCATCCAGTTAAGATATGTATGTATCAAAGCTCGGCCAGTCCCAGACTAATCAATAGACCCCGGTTAACCTTGTTTACTATCTTCCCTTCCAGCCGACCGATTCGGCTGCGCAATCTTTTTTTGTCGATGGTTCTGATCTGCTCCAGCAAAATAACTGAATCCCGTTCCAACCCAACTTCCTTTGTCTTTAGTTCCACATGGGTGGGTAAATGAGCCTTGTTGATTCTAGATGTAATAGCGGCTACGATCGTGGTGGGACTATACCGATTTCCGATATCGTTCTGAAGGATTAAAACAGGTCGAATCCCACCTTGTTCTGACCCCACTACCGGTCGTAAATCGGCATAATAAATATCACCCCGTTCAATGATCACCCTTCACTCTCCTTCCGATGCGGCAAGATACAATTGCACCACTTCATCGACATCCTCCTCTGTGCATAATCCTTCCTCAGCCAGTTGCAAATTAATCTTTGCCATAAATAAATACCCTGCTTTCATCCGATCCTGCAATTCCCGCCGTTTACGTTCCTCTATAAACTGGTGCAGCGCTTCGCCCACCAACTCACTGCGGCTTTTCCCTTTTGACAGGGACACCATGCTGTCCACTTCTTCCAAAAGCGCATCTGGCACTGTGATCACAACCCGCCTGAGTTTGCTCACCGACAGCACCTCCGTTTAACCCACAGTATCCGAAGTCATAATCTCATTATAGCCGTCCCAGTTAGGGGTGTCAACGAAAACGCCGGAAACAAACCTGGTGGGATTTTATCCCACCAGGTATTCCAGTCACTGCTCAAGTGCCGCCAACGCTGCCGGCAGCAGGTCAATAAGGTCACCGGCCACAACTCCCCGGCTTCCACCTAGCTGCCCTGAGGCCATGTCCCCGGCCAACCCATGGACAAATACTCCCGCCACCGCTGCTTGGACCGGCCCCAAGCCCTGGGCCAACAAACCGGCTATGACCCCGGTGAGCACATCGCCGCTGCCACCGGTAGCCAAAGCCGGCCCCCCGGTACTGTTAATGTAACAAGTCCCGTCCGGCGCCGCTATAATAGTGCGGGCCCCTTTTAGTACCATCACCACACCCCATTGCTGCGCCAATTCCCGTGCCAAGGGGAGCCGCTGGGCTTGCACATGGGCAGCAGTAGTATTCGCCAGCCGGGCTAATTCCCCCGGGTGTGGAGTAAGAATCAGCGGAGCCCTTTTAGCCGCCAAAACCCCGAGCTGTCCCACCAGAGCGTTAAGCCCGTCCGCATCAATTACCAACGGCACTTCAGCCCGGCCAACAATCCGGGCCACTGCCGCCGGCAATTCCGGGCCTGATCCTAAACCAGGTCCCAGGGCCAAAACATCGGCCTCGGCTCCGTGGTCTAAAATAAGCTTGGCCGCCTCCAGGCTTATGCAGCCAGTTGCTGTCTCTGGCAGCGGGCTTGTCATCACCTCGGTGAGTTTAATTTCCATCAGATTATGTAACCCTTCCGGCACAGCCAAGGTCACCAGCCCCGCCCCGGCCCGAAGGGCAGCTTCGCTAGCCAGGCAGGCAGCACCGCTTAGCCCAGGGGAGCCCCCCACCACCAAAACTCGGCCTCGCTGCCCCTTATGAACAGTGGGAGACCACCGCGGCAGTATGCCCGCCAGGTCCGATTTGTCGCTGGAAAATGTCTGGGGCCGGCGGCCATCATAGGCCTGCGGGGGAATGCCTATATCCACCACCTGGAGCCGGCCCACGTATTTCGCCCCCGGATAAGTGAGCAGCCCCGGTTTTGCCCGGCCAATGGTCACCGTATGGCTCGCCCGTACCACTTTACCCGGCACTTGGCCGGTATCGGCATTTAAACCTGACGGTAAATCCACCGCTACAATGGGCGTCTCGGCATCATTCATAGCCACCACCGCCTGGGCCAAAGGCCCGGTCAAAGCCCCTCTCGAGCCGGTACCCACCAGGGCATCCACTTGTAAGGCAGCCGAAGCCGCCGCCTGGGCCGCCCGGGAAAATTCAATTTCAGACCAAACTTGATCCAGCGCAATATTTAGCCGCCGCAGAATATCCAGATTGCGGCGGGCATCCCCTTTCACCCGTTCCGGGTCATCACAGACCAGGAACACCTGGGGCTGATACCCGGCCAGGTACAACCGGCGCGCCACCACAAAGCCGTCACCGCCGTTGTTCCCGCGCCCAGCCCAAATAACAACGCCTTTGCTTTGTTGTCCCTTTAATAGCCGTAATGATAGCTCCGTTACTAGCCGACCGGCCTCTTCCATGAGAACAAGGCCTGAAATGCCCAGTTCCTCAATCGTATAGCGGTCCGCAGCCCGCATTTCCGCCACCGTTACCAAGTGCACATAGCCACTTCCCCTCTTCCTTTATTCTTGGCCAGCCTCCGCTGTTAACCTTTTCTGACCGCAATAGCCTGGGCCAAAGCTTGCCGCCGGCCATGGGAAAGGGAAACAAATACCCGGTCCAGGTCCATTGCCTGGGCTTGGGCCCGGCAACCCCCGGCCAGCTTCACTTGCGGTCCCCCCTGTTGGGGGCGTATAATTTCAATATCCTGCCAACAAAACTGCCCCAGGCCCAGGCCCAAAGCTTTTGCCACCGCTTCTTTGGCAGCAAACCGAGCCGCCAAAGATTCATCCGGATTAGGGCGGGCGAGACAATATTCTCGTTCAGCCTGGGTAAACACTTTCCCCAAAAACCGCAATCCAAATCGTTCCCGGATCCGTTTTATCCGTTCTATATCCACCAAATCAACACCACAGCCACACACAGACACCCTGTCCACTCCCATTCAGCAGGCTCATTTGTTCCCATTATACCAAATAATTTAACCGCCACCAACGTAAGCACGTCATCCCCACGTCATCCCCGCTGGCAGTGCTCTATAAGCAGTTATTCTAGCCCCCATAAACAATTGTTTCAGTTTAAACTCCATTATTTTTGTTTTGAAGGCAGGAAACTTGATCCTGTTGTGGAATACTATAGTATCAAACTTCATGGAAAACAATAAGTTGTCGGAGGGTAGTTTATGACCACCAACAATGGGTACCCGGATTTATGGCTCCAACTGCTAGCATCGTTCAGCCGCCGCTGTAAATACAGGGCCGTCACGGTGGCTGTAGTGGCAGGCGCGCTGTTGCTGGTAGCACCCACAGCTCAGGCTGCTGTACATACCGTAATCCCCGGAGAAACACTGTGGAACATCAGCTCTCGCTATGATATCACTGTGGGCCAACTGAAGGCTCTGAACAATCTAGCTCAAGACTTAATTCAGCCAGGCCAAAAGCTAACCGTCCCCGACACGGCTCCGGTGCCAATTGCCGTCGAACCGGTCCCGGCAACTATCGATGGGAACGAAACCTTGCTGGCGGACGAACTTGAACAGGCTCCAGCTACAACTCCCCAGTTATGGCATGTGGTACAAACCGGGGATACCCTATCTGGAATTGGCTTGCAATATGGCGTTACTGTGGAAGCCATTATGACAGCAAACTGCCTCCCTTCCACCCTTATCCGCCTGGGCCAATCCTTGTCTATACCAACCACTACTGAGGCTGAACAGCGGGATCCCGGCTCCAACCCACCTTCTCGCGGAGGCAGTAGGGATGCGGCCACCATCGTGGAACTAGCCGGCCAGCACAAAGGCAAGCCTTACTACTATGGCGGCTCCGGGCCATCCAGTTTCGATTGTTCCGGTTTTACCGCTTATGTATTTGCCCAAGTGGGCGAACAGTTGCCGCACAATGCCGCCACCCAGTATAATCACGGCCAACCAGTGGATAAAAGCCAGTTGCAACCCGGCGATTTAGTCTTTTTTGGCTATTACGGCAGCGCCAGCATCCATCATGTGGGTATTTATATTGGCAACAACAGCTTCATCCACGCCTCCAGCGGCAGAGGAGCCATTGTCGTGGATTCGTTAGCCAACGGCTACTTTTACAACAACTACAAGGGTGCGCGGCGTCTGTAAACTCATCTGTAAACTACAGAAAAAAGTGCCAAGACCGGGCAATAAAGCCCGGGGTCCGGCACTTTTTTTGTTTAAGCCAATTCCGGGAGCAACGGCTGGGGCTTTAACACTGTAACTCGCCTCCTGCTTAGGCAATCTCTTTGCCGTCAATCCCACCATAAACGCGCGCCAAGGAAACATTCAGCAGCAATTCAATAAACTGATCATACGATAAGCTGGCCCACTGTGCCATTTGGGCCAAAGAAGCCGTCGGTACCAAGGCCGGATTGCCGTTGACATCGATGACCATGGGGTTACCGGCGGCATCCTCCCTGAAATCGATCCGGAGCACATCCTGAGCCCCGACGGCGTCAAAAACATTAGCAGCCAATTTAGATAATATCCCATAGCGACTATCCCCGGTACCGATTTTTTCTTGGCTGTACTGGGTCCTTTTTCTTTTCACCTTCAAGGTGCGAATCTTTTGTCCAGGCGGAAACGCTATAATGGGCAGCACCAATTTATCGCTGTTGCCGATCACGCCCACAGTATACTCCCGCCCTGGCAGGTATTTTTCCACTAAAATAGGGAGGTTTTTGAACTCCCAGCGCAGCGCCTGTACCTGGACCGCCAATTCGTCCGGGGATGAAACCAAAGACCGGTCCGAGATGCCAACACTAGTTCCGCCGGCGGCAGGTTTAACAAACAACGGAAAAGACAGTTTATCTACCGTCAAGCGCAGTTGTTGTTCCAGCGAGTCCGATTCCGGTTGAATAACACAGTAGTCCGGGGTGGGGATGCCGTACAACCTTAACGCTTGGTGGGTCCGGTCTTTATGCCAACATGTTTCCATGGCGGTGGCAGAGGAATGGCTTACTTGCAGGCCCGCATCGGCCAAAACCCGCCGCACCCGGGCTGCTCCAGAACCCTCGGCAATGGACATGGGCAAATCCAAAAACCCCTCCGCAATACAAAAGGCAATACTGATGGATTCTTGGGATCGAATCAGGTCTTTCAACTGCTCTGGGCTGCGTAAATTAAGATGAATTATCTGGTGCCCGGTTTTGGTCAGGGCGGCATTAAAGCCTTCAATTTGAGCGTAGGACATGAGCTGGGGCACATACCCCCGTTGCCCGGTATCGATAACAGCATTATATAGAAACAAAACCTTACCTATTGCCATTTGGACTCCATCTCCTCTCGAATAATGCTACCTCCTCTAAATTTGCTGGCAATTTAGCTGCTATGGCCGCCCATCGCCAGCGTATTGTTACCCATATATCTTTTCTAGGTTACAGCGGCAAAATCCTCTAGCCGCCCAGGGATGGAAGAAATAATTTCCCCCACAGAAAAGCCGGAGCCGTTGTGGCTCCAGCCGCCTGCAAGAAGTGGTCCGGATCCGCCCCGCTCCGGTAACTCGCCCCCCTACTTGGGGGTGTACATGCCATGGGTGGTCATGTAATTGAACAGCCCTTCTCCGTGCTGCTGTTCCTCTTTCTGAATATGATTCAGCGCCTGGCGCATTTGGGGATTGGTAAACTCAAAAATAGCCGTATCGTAGGTACCGGAAACGTGCTTTTCCGTCATCAATAAATCAGTCAGCAACAACTCATCTTGCTTGCTTCCCGTCCCCTGAGTTTGAGCAGTAGCCGTCATGGTGGGCGTAGACGATTGCTGACCGGAGGACATGGGGGGAATCTCACCCCGGAGCATTTGGTTGACAGAATCCAAGTGCTGCTGTTCCTGCTGGGCATAACTATCCAGCAGTTGTTTCAATTGCGGGTCTTGGACCTTGCCACCATAGGTTTGATACTTGTGAATACATACTTCCTCATGCTTCTTTAGATCTTCCAACAGCATCTGTTCTTTTTGGGTTAGTTGATGTGGCATTTATTCTCGCCTCCTGTTCGTATTATTTGCGAACAGGAAGTTAATATGCATGAAGACGGGATCGCGGGCCTTGCTTCTACAGTTTTCTTGATGGCGGACCGCAAAACACCCTAGTACCGATAGACTGCTGCCGCCCCAGTTGTAACCGGTATCCGCTCCTGGGGTAGCAGCACCACCTTCCCCTTACTGGACAGAACCATCTCCGCCAAATCGTCCAGCAACACATCATCATAATCCCGCTGCTCCAAATCCCCCAATTCCAGTTTACCGCTAACCAAATCAACCTTGCCGGGGACGATCCGATTCCACCAATAGCGTTGCCACCCTGTTTTCCCAGGCTGCCGGTTCAATGTTCCCTTATTGGTCAAACCTCTAAACCTTCATTA
>DATERQ010000226.1:0-4507 GCA_035271345.1 bacterium
AGGCATCATTGACTGCGCCGTTAGGGAAGAAAAGGGCTGGTTGTTGTTGGATTTTAAAACGGACCGGGTCCGGGGCTCGGCTTTGGAACGCCGCTTAAAGGGCTATAAAAATCAACTCCGACTTTACGCCCGGGCCTTACAATGTTTAAGTTCTGTGCCTGTAGCCGAGGCCTATTTGTACTTTCTCACCACTGGCCTGGCCGTGAAAGTTTCACCCCCGGTTTTGAGCAAGGCTGCTCGCAATGGAGACAGCACCGTATAATTGCAGAGCACAACAATATCGGCAGCCGGGGTCTGTAGAGCAGCCTTAACCGCCCTCCGCAGGTTGGGTTTCACCAATATATGTGCCGGCGGCAAAGAGCTTGCCCTGAAGCGTTCGGCTACGGCATGGGCACGGCGGCCGCTGCAGATTGCCCTACTGCCCAGGGGAATATTGTCGAGATGAATATCTTTTAACCAAGAAATATCGCGACCGTCAGCAGGCAAATCGTTGATTGCCACCAGCAGTGTAATTGGGCTGGAGCGATTGCGTCGGGATATTAATGTAGTTAACACTTGGTTAAATCCAGCCGGATTTTTAGCCAAGGCCAGGGCGGCTTGTTTGTTTGACTGCGGCCAGCGAAAGTATTCCGTCCGTCCAGCCGGGGTTTGAAAAGAAGCCAAAGCCGGCGCCAGCGAGCGGAGCGAGGTCGACGGCAGCCAAGCCGCCATGGTGGCTAAAGCGGCAGCGGTATTATAAGTATTGTAAAGACCGGTCAAGGGGCTGTGGAGGGTAAGTTTTTCCCTGGGGGTGCGTACCAGCAGTGCCGTTCCTGATCCCGCTTTATCTTCCAGGGGTTGCACTTCAACCAGGGCTGCAGGAGGGTGAAAGGCGCAATGGGGGCAGACATAAGCGCCTAATTGAGCGTAATGGATCCGATTGTAATGCAGGCTTTGCCGGCAGCAGGGGCAAAGGAGATCCTGAGGGGGCTGCTGTTGGTGGGTGTTGTTCCCAGCGGCGTTTACGGTGAAGAAGTGGCAGTCAGGGCGGTTTTGCCCCCATGAAGCCACCAGAGGATCATTGGCGTTTAAAACCAGGCTGGCGGTTGGCCAAGCGGCCAATGCTTTTTGCATCCGGTCAGCCAAAGCTTGAACGGAGCCGTGGCGATCCAACTGATCAGGAAACAAGTTGGTTACAGTGATCAAATTGACCTGGGGTAAGAGCCGGGCTAAAGGTGTAAGGCTACTTTCATCCACCTCCAACACCGCCAGTTGGGGTGGGCTGTTTCTGGCGAGATTAGTTTGGCTTCGTGGACGGGGCTTTGCCTTCAGCAAGGCAGTGGCCAGACCGGAAACCATGTTTGCCCCTTCCGGATTGGAAAGCACTTTTTGCCCGGACTGCCGTAGCAGTTCTGCCAGCAAGGCAGTGGTGCTGGTTTTACCGTTGGTACCGGTAACCAGAATTACGCCCTGGCAGTGTTGACTTAAAGTGGCAATAATACTACTATCCACCATCAGCATAATTCGGCCGGGAAAAGAGGTGCCATCACAAGATAAATTCAACCGGCTTATTAGCCGCAGGCAGGCTTGGGATAATTTCCCCAGGCCCAGGGCCAGCCCCGTGCGGAGCGTTGGGCTGGTAGTTGACGCCGTTGGTTTTCGGTTCATTGTGCATTTCCCCCCTGGCCTTATAAAGTATGCGGTTAAAACAAACCATGCCACAGCATCATTTTTAATTCAAAAGCATGGCCGCTTTTTACAAGGGCGACGGGAAAATAAAAAAGAGGGGCAAGCCCCCTCTTTTTAACACTTGTTAGGTTTTCATAACGCCATCTACATGCTCTTTGCCTGAACCTTTAGGCGTAAAAGTTTTACAGCAAGTTTCTTCACAGTAATCAGCCGGCGTTGGAGACAAGGCCGAAGCTTGCGGGGCATCAATGGTATCTGGAGCCGAAGCAGCAAAGCTGTCGGCGGTCACCATAATGCAGTTAGCGCCACATTTGTTGCCGGACGTCCAATAATGACAAGAATCGACACTGCACATAATCTGCTGCTGCCCATGGGCCATAAAATCACCTCCAGAGCTAGAATACCCCTGATGGGATCATAAATATGTATCGGGAGCAGGAAAAGCTATTGGTGGCAGCCAATAGATAGGCTGAGGAGAAAACATGATGAACATAGAAAAAATTATTAGCGCCATCGAAAACAGCCCCCATTATCAGGGACAAATTTGTTACCGCCGTCACCTACCGGGACAAGCTGCTCATTTTGCCATTCCGGCCCAGTGGCCACCATCGGCGGTGAAAGCTTATTTGAATAGAATGGGGATCGATCGCCTTTATACCCATCAGGCCCAGGCATTCGATGCAGTCCAAAGGAAAGAGAATATTGTAGTAGTTACTCCCACTGCTTCCGGCAAAACCCTCTGTTACAATTTGCCCGTACTGAGCCGGCTGACAGAAAACAAACAGGCGCGGGCACTATATTTGTTCCCCACCAAAGCCCTCGCCCAAGACCAGTTGGCTATCATCGACGATTCCGGCCTGGTGCCGGCGGCGGTATATGATGGTGATACACCTAATACAATGAAACCGGCTATCCGGGATGAGGCTCAAGTAGTGCTGACAAACCCTGACATGCTGCACCTGGGGATATTGCCCAACCATCTTAAATGGCACCAATTTCTTTCCCATCTTCAATATGTTGTCATCGATGAAATACACACCTATCGCGGTGTTTTTGGGACTCAAGTGGCCCACGTCATCCGCCGTTTACGCCGGTTAGCCCGGGAACATGGGGCCAAGCCGCAGTTTATCCTTACTTCGGCCACCATCGCCAACCCCAAGCAGCATGCCCAGCGCCTCATTGGCCTGCCAGTGACCCTTATCCATGGTGGCGGAGCCCCACAGGGGGAGCGGGAGTTTATTTTTTGGCGGGTTCCCGCCAACCGTACCTATATTAGTGAAGCCGTCTGGTTGCTGAAGACTTTGCTCCGGCAGCAGGCTCGTACCATTGCTTTTGCCCGGGCGCGGCAGGTGGTGGAACGAATACTGCGGCAGGTGCAGCAGCAGAGCGGCAGTCTTAACCGGCAAATAATGGCCTACCGCGGCGGCTATTTGGCCAGTGAGCGGCGGACCATTGAGGCAGCCTTGTTTTCCGGCCGGCTGTCTGGGGTGGTGGCCACCAATGCCCTGGAATTGGGAATTGATGTGGGGGCCATGGATGTTTGTTTGATTGCCGGCTACCCCGGCACCATTGCTTCCACCTGGCAACAATCAGGACGAGTGGGCCGGCGTGGGCGGCCGGCGCTGATTATTTTCATGGCGGTGGCCAATCCGTTGGATCAATATTTTCTTCGCCAGCCCCAGGCCTTGTTTGAAAAACCCACTGAAAGTGCCTTAATTGATACCGCTAACCCTTATTTATTGCTGGGTCAGGCTCGCTGTGCTGTCCATGAATTACCGCTGTCAAGGGCGGATTTGGCCTTATGGGATCCGATATTGGTGGATCTGCTCACAATTTTAGAGGAAGATGGCGAAGTGATTGCCGGCGCTGGCCGCTGGTACTATTTAGGTCAAGATTATCCGGCCCAAAAAGCAAACCTTAGAACCTGCGGCGCTACTTTTTTGCTCCGGGACCGCAGTGCCGACAACCGCTTGCTGGGCACCATGGATTACCATACTGCTTTTTCCGAGGCCTATCCTGGCGCCATTTATTTGCACCAGGGGGAGACTTTTCAGGCCCAGGAACTGGATTTGGATCAAAAAGTTGCCTACCTACGGCGAGCAGATGTGGATTATTACACCATGGTAAGTCGGGAAAAAAAGACCGAAATCCTCGCCACTTTGGCCCAAAAAGAACAGCCGGGCTATGGATTGGCGTTCGGTCAGCTTAAGGTCCGAACCAAGGTAAACGGCTACATCAAAAAACATGAACGTACAGGCCAGGTTTTAGGAGGGGAAAATTTATCACTGCCGGAGCAAACGCTGGAAACCATGGGGATGTGGCTGCTTCCGGCAAAAGAATTAGTAGCGCAAATAGAGGTGGCCCGGCTCGATCTCATGGGTGGGCTGCACGCATTGGAACATGCCGCCATCGCCTTGTTACCCTTGTTTGCCATGTGCGATCGCAATGATATCGGCGGTTTGTCCACCACCTTGCATAAACAAACCGGACGGCCCACCATTTTTATTCACGATGCCCATCAAGGCGGGGTCGGCTTTGCAGAACAAGGCTACCAACTAGTTGAAAAATTGTTGGCAGCAACATTAGAAGCAGTGGCAGGCTGTATTTGTGACCACGGTTGTCCCAGTTGCATTTATTCTTCAAAATGCTCCAACTTTAACCGTCCCCTGGACAAAAAGGCAGCGATAATGTTGCTACAGGGCTTGGTGAATTGTAAATTTAGTTAACGGAACGAAAATGATAGCGGTCGAGATTAAGGGCCTGGCCAGGGTCTTTTTTAAAGAAGGTGTAACCATGGGTTTATTTGAGCGCCTAGCCCGCCTCAATCAAGAAAAAAGGA
>DATERQ010000227.1:0-10930 GCA_035271345.1 bacterium
TTTAGGGCAAGGCGACCGACGGTACAAGAAGAGATGGCTAACCTAACTGTATCTATCAAAAACTGCCGCTGCGTTTCCTTAGAAAGCTATCTAGGTCCTCAACCATCATTATACCGGCTGGCAACTGTGTTTTTGGCTTTACTGGAATTATGGCGACAAGAAACAATCGCAATTGAACAAAAAGTTCAATTTGGCGATATCCTTATGATTTGTAGGGAGGATCCCGTATGCAGAAGCAATCATTGACGGCATTGCTAGAGGCGCTGGTATTAGCTGCGGCCCAACCTGTGACAATAAAAGAACTGGCTGCCGCAGCACAGTTATCGGAAACTGATACTGAATTGGCCTTGATAGAATTGAAAGAAAAAGTTAATGTCGATCAACGTGGGGTTGTATTACGAGAGATAGCTGGCGGTGTGCAGTTTTTTGTTCGACCTGAATACAAATGTTATATAGAGCGTTTGCATCAGCCGCGGGACAGATCCCGCTGGAGCCAAGCAGCTCTGGAAACCTTGGCCATAATCGCTTATCGCCAACCCATCACTAGGTCCGAGATAGAACAAATACGGGGTGTACAAGTAGATTCAGTACTGTCCACCTTACAAGAACGCCGCTTTATCACTGAAGTGGGCAGAAAAGACAGTCCTGGTCGCCCGATATTGTATGGCACCACTACCATATTCTTGCAGTCCCTAGGCCTGAATGATTTAAGTGAATTACCCCGAACAGAATCTTGTACTGCCGACAACTGTAATGATAAACAATAGATAACAACCGGATACGTATCCTAAAACCTAAATGGGAAAAACTAGGTCAAAGAGCAGGCTGAAGGTGATGCAATGCTGCTACTTGTTTTGGGTTTTTCCCTTCTTTTATTCACAATATGGGTTACAACAGTGTGGATAGAAGGTATCTGCACACAATTTAGAGCTTGTTTTCGCATTGGTATTCGCTGGGGAAGTCCGAAATATTCTATTGTAGTTCCTCTATCTTGCTTTAAACACTTTAACCTTTGGTCTTCTATGGCTCTAAAAAGCCGACCATTAGATCACTTTCTCGAAACAGTAGGGATAGAAATGGTGACCTTTCTTTGGCATCTGCTACCGCAGTGCAGCGCGGAAGTCAGGGGAGTTTTCATATTTGGTACCGGCGATGCTGCCACCACGGGAATTCTAAGCGGTATTGTCTGGCAGGTTGCCAGCGGAGCCGAAGTTTTGTTCAAGCAAATGTTGAAAAAAGGAATAATAGAGGTAAAAATCCGACCCGATTTTGAGTCCCCCGTCCTAGATGTTGATATCCATTGCATAGTCTTTGTGCCCTTGCTCCATATTATTACTGCTGTCGTGCATACCATCTGGCGACAAGATTGTTTGGCTTTGACGCAGGGAGGTAGAAGACTGTGGCAGAACATCCCATTCAAGGATTAATGGCAACTGCAATGGATAGTATTAAAGACATGGTTGACGTAAACACTGTGGTGGGGGATCCGGTGGAAACGGTTGACGGTAGTGTTATCATTCCAATTTCACGAGTGTCCTTTGGCTTTGCCGCTGGTGGTGGGGAATACAAATGTGTGCCCCGCCAAAGCAATTCTGATGCAACAAACCATCTTCCTTTTGCCGGCGGTAGCGGCGGCGGGGTAACTATTCATCCTGTAGCTTTTCTAGTGGTGGGAAATGGAAAAGTAAGGCTGCTGCCCGTAGATGGCCGGGCATTTTATGACCGTCTTATTGACTTGGCTCCGGATCTTGTGGACCAAATCCAATCTTTGCTAGGGACCGTTAGCAGGGCCAAGCCCGGTATCAAGACTAAGAATAAGAATGGCAACGGGTCCGGAACTTCAACATACAACCCCCAAGGGCGGATGCAAGAGGAGGCCTAGTCCTCCTCTTTTGTTCTCCTCTTGGTCTCGAATTCATAACTTAGACCAAGGAGGGGAAAGAACGTGTTAGATCTTGTTTGGTTCATTCTGCTGTTCGGCGGTTTGAGCGTTTCCATCTGTCGGGGGGAACCGACAACCGTGACAATGGCATTGCTAACAGAATCGGAAGCAACAGTCAGACTAGCACTTGGGCTTGTGGGCAGCATGAGTTTTTGGCTTGGTATTTTGGCTGTGGCTGAGTCTGCCGGCTTGGTTAAGACGCTGGCTCGGTTATTAAGGCCAGTGCTAACTGTCCTATTTCCTACAATACCTGCTGCTGATCCCGCGGCAGGATCGATTTTGCTTAACGTGGCAGCCAATATGTTGGGATTGGGCAATGCTGCAACACCGATGGGGTTAAAAGCCATGCAGCATCTGCAGCGACTGAACCCCCGCCCGAACACAGCTACCGCTGCTATGTGCACATTTTTAGCCTTAAATACTTGTTCCATTACATTGGTCCCGACGAGCATTATTGCGGCTCGAATGGCTGCTGGTTCAAACCAACCAACGGCAACGGTAATGATTACCTTTTTATCTTCGGCGATTGCTACTGGTACAGCTATTATAGGCGACCGTATTTGTAGGTATTTCTGGGGGAGGGATTAACCCTTGTTATCATCCTGGGCTACTTTGAGCGATAATATGGTTCCGGTTTTTATCGCTGCGGTTCTATTAATAGCTAAATTGAAGGGGGTTAGAATTTACGAGGTTTTTGTTGCCGGAGCTGCAGAAGGATTCTCGTTGGGAGTCAAAATGATTCCTTATCTTGCTGCAATATTGGCCGCCGTTGGTGTCGCCAGAAGCTCTGGGTTATTGGAATTTTTCCTTTATCCGTTACAGTATCCGTTATCTTGTTGCGGTTTCCCATCGGAATTGTTGCCGATGGCGCTAATACGGCCCCTTTCCGGAAGCGCTTCCTTTGCCCTCATGATCGATGTACTTCAAACCCATGGACCGGATTCAACCTTGGGACTGATAGCGTCTTCCTTACAAGGGGCTACTGATACTACATTTTATATTTTGACAGTATATTTTGGCTCCGTGGGTATAACACGTTTCCGTTATGCTTTATTCGTGGGCCTACTGGCTGATATGGTGGGAATGGTGGTAGCGGTAATGCTTACTCGTCTATTTTATTCCTTTTAATTTTATGTTATATTGCAGGAGTTTTTCGTTAGGGCTAGAAGAAAAGCTTATAGATGGAATGTCCAGGAATTTGACAGAAGAGGCCGTTTGCCATGGTTACAGGTATGAAGAAATAGAGGATTGTGCAGAAAGGGGATCTTTTTGGAGGAACGATTACACAAAGTTATAGCCCAGGCGGGGGTATGTTCCCGCCGTCGAGCCGAAGGGCTTATTAGGGCTGGTCGGGTAAAAGTAAACGGGATTGTGGTTACCCAATTAGGCCAAAAGGTGAATCTGACCACTGATTTCATTACTGTGGATGGCACCACAATTACCGTTGATAAAGAAAGAGCATACATCATGCTTCATAAGCCACCGGGTTATCTCACCACTGCCTATGACCCCCATGGACGCCCTACGGTGCTGGATCTAATAGATGTTAAAATTCGTCTTTTTTCGGTGGGGAGGCTTGATTATAATAGTGAAGGCCTACTTCTTTTAACTAACGATGGCATCTTGGCTTATCGGGTGGCACATCCATCTTTTGAGGTGACCAAAACTTATGAAGTATGGGTTGCCGGGCGGCCGAACAACACAGAAATTTCTAGCCTAAAAATAGGAATAGAATTGGATGATGGGTGGGCCCAGGCCAGAAGGGTATCTGAAATTGGAGATTGGGCACGGGGAACTTGTTGGGAAATAGATTTGGTTGAGGGGCGAAAACGGCAAGTACGCCGCATGTTTCATGCTATTGGAGCCCCGGTTAAACGTCTTATCAGACAAAGAATAGGGCCATTAGTATTAGGGCAGCTTCCCCGAGGGAAAACGCGATTGCTAACCCAAACTGAAATTGCAGCTTTGTATGATGCCACCAAAGAGGTCCAATTATAGTAAAGTCAGGGTGATTTCAGTTTTGACTGCTCTGACTGATTTGCTGACGATCATAAGGTTTTTGGGAAGGTGTAGGTAAATATGGTAGCCAAAGTTCAAATAGCTATTGATGGGCCGGCCGGTTCGGGTAAAAGCACTGTTGCCCGGCTAGTGGCAAAAGAACTGTGTTACCGTTATGTTGATACTGGTGCTTGGTATCGAGCGGTGACACTGATTGCTCTGCGACAAGGAATTAATTTTGATAATCAGCCAGCCTTAAACCGCTTGGCCAAAACGATGTTGCTAGAAGTGAAGACAAAAGGAGATGGATGGCCACTATACTTGTTAGCAGGTAAGGACATTAGCGCTGCCTTGCGGTCGCCCCAAGTCGATGACAAAGTATCGCAGGTGGCCAAAATAATTACGGTTCGGGATCAAGTCTCAGAGAAATTACGAGCCATTGGAAACCAGAAAGGCGTAGTAATGGATGGCCGGGATATAGGAACAGTGGTTTTACCTGATGCCGAAGTAAAGGTTTTTCTTACTGCTGATCTGGCCACAAGGGCCAAGCGTAGAAAAAGGGAACTGGAAAGCCGTGGTTTTTCCTTACCATTATCAGCAGTTAAAGAAGAGATATGCCAGAGGGATGAAAAGGATTCTAGCCGTGAAGTAGCGCCGCTCATGCCAGCGGCGGATGCTTATATTATCGACACCACCAATCTAACGGTTGATGAGGTGGTTGCATCAATTGTGGCATTAGTTAGGGGCATGGAATAATTTGCATAAAATATTGGCATGGGGAGGGAATGGCTTCTGATTTACAATGTTGGCATAACAGTTGTGAGCATGTATCTGCGCTTATTTAGGCAGTTTAAGGTGACTGGTCAAGAAAATATACCAGCCCAAGGTCCGGTAATAATTGTTGCAAATCATATAAGCCTCTGGGACCCACCGGTGGTAGCAGTAGGTTGTCCGCGACCAATACATTTCATGGCCAAACAAGAATTGTTCGCAAACCCGCTATTGGGTTGGTTGTTTACAAAACTGCGCGCTTTTCCTGTCAAAAGGGGGACTCCTGATCGAAAAGCATACAGACGTGCTCTAACTATTTTAAAGGAACACGGGGTGTTAGGGATGTTTCCCGAGGGAACGCGTCGTAAAAGTGATGAATTGGGCCCTCCGCACCAAGGGGCAGCGGTTTTGGCCATACGCACGCAAGCGGTTTTAATACCGGTAGGCATCAAGGGTACACGGCAAAAAGAGTCTGGGCCGATACAAATAAGATTTGGGCCGCAAGTACCTTGGGGGGATTTGGATCCTAAGGATCGATTGAGCAACCGGTTGTTGGCAGACAGGATCATGCTTTGCATTGCTAAACTATTGGAGAACTAGGTAACGATATGTCAAGGGGGGTCGTTTTGGCCGAACTCACCTTTTCAGGAGTAGCAGGTTGGATCACTGGATCCTGCCATCTTATCGTTGGCGATTGTTGCTAAATCCTGGTTGGTTGTGGCCTTTTTCAGGGCTGGAAAGAAATATGGGATCGCAATCATTAGTCTTTTTTATTTGACCCTACTTAGCATAGATTATACAATTTTGACCCGCAGCAATATTGATCATTGCGGTTTACTATTGCGTTTAGCCAAAGAGGCTTTGAAAGAAAAATTATAACTACGGTTATATCCAGGATATGGTAGCCTGGTGAAGAAACAGAAAGCAGATTCACGCAGGGTTAAAGTTAAAATCTACAGTTCAAGCGAATATTTGGCTGATGTAGACCTAATGGGGTTAATCAATTGGATTATCGCCTTCCATAAAACGCCCCTAGAAATACTTTTATTTCGTGGAGAATGAGGGAGCGCGATTGGCATTGTCACAAGTGCTGGGAGCTAGATTAGGTATTCAGGTCAATCCTTCAGACCCGGGTGCCAAAGTACAAATCAGCGCTGAGGGTACAACGCGTCGTCAATCTATAGGAAGCTGTAGTAAATGGGGTGTACAGGAGGAATCGTGGCAAAAGTTAAACACAGTATCCAACCGATTGTCAGCGAATATGAAAAGAGAATACAGCGGCGAATTGAAAGCTATGGCCGGAACAATTTGGACCCGGCGCATGGTGGTAGAGGCTGCGGCAGTAAAAGAAAGAAAGAATAGACCGACGGGCAAACCTCCTTCGGTAAGATTATAATGGAGTGATCGCGAAACCTTGACTTTCGTTTCCGATGCCCGTATAATTATGTTGTGATGCGCACTTAGCTCAGCGGGAGAGCACCTCCTTGACGCGGAGGGGGCCAGAGGTTCGATCCCTCTAGTGCGCACCATTTTGTGTTTATTTGCAATAATTGACCCAGCACAGATTGACACAACAATGAACTGGGTTTATAATTGGGACTAACAATAGGGTACAAAACGATGAAGAGGATTAGGGTTGTGCTAATAGGCTACAGCGAGGAAATGTCTAGGGTGCGAGCATTTCTAGCAACTAAAGAACAACTTACCGCCTCCGAGTGTCTGCCGAAATTTAGTAGGTGGGGCCGGCTCAGGACCGTTATTACATTGAGGCGCGATAGCGCAAATTAGGGTGGAACCACGACTTAGACTTGTCCCTTTGCTGGATAGGTCTTTTGTTTTTCCATAAATATTGTAACGGGAGGTAAAAGTTTTGGCAAAAATACAAGTCAGTTATGCTGACAAAAAAGACTGTTTTGACCCCGGAATTAAAATTATCGATGCACTCAGGCAGCTGATCCCGGAGGAAGCCCATAACGTGTTAGTGGCCAAAGTTGATGGACAATTGAAAGATCTCAACGCGAAACTTTATGCTAATAGCCAAATTGTGCCTTTAGGGTGGGATGATGAAGAAGGGCGGAAAGTGCTTAGGCATAGTGCAGCTCATGTAATGGCGCAAGCGGTAAAAGAGTTATTTCCTGAAGCGAAGCTAGCTATTGGTCCGGCGATTGAGGATGGATTCTATTACGATTTTGCTGTTGACAAACCTTTTACCCCCGAAGACTTGAGGGATATTAGTGTTACCATGGAAAAAATCATTGCCCAGGATTTGGCGTTCGAACGGTTTGAGGTATCACGAGATAAGACTCGGGCTGATTATCTAGCCCAAAGTGAGAAGTACAAGGTGGAATTGATTGATGATTTGCCGTCGAATGCCGATGTTAGTATGTATCGACAGGGTGACTTCGTCGATCTTTGTGCCGGACCCCATGTGCCCAGCACGGGGTACGTGAGAGCCTTTAAGCTTCTCAATGTGGCTGGGGCTTATTGGCGGGGGGATGAAAAAAGAGAGATGCTGCAGCGTATCTATGGCACCGTATTTAAAAATCAACAACAGTTGGAGGCCTACCTCAGACTGCTGGAAGAATCCGCTCGCCGGGATCACCGCAAGCTTGGGCGCGAATTGGGTTTATTTACCCTCCATGAAGAGGGCCCTGGCTTCCCTTTCTTTCATCCTAAGGGCATGATCCTACGCAATGAATTGGAGTCTTTCTGGCGGGAAAAGCATAAGGAAGCGGGATACCAAGAAATCAGCACGCCAATTATTCTAAGCCAAGAACTGTGGGAAAGATCCGGTCATTGGGATCACTATCGTGATAATATGTATTTCACCAACATAGATGAACGGAAGTTTGCTGTTAAACCCATGAACTGTCCTGGCGGTATTTTGGTATACAAAAGTTCTAGCCATAGCTATCGCCAGCTACCTTTAAGGATGGCAGAAATGGGTTTGGTGCATCGCCACGAGCGGGCTGGGGTGCTTCATGGCCTTATGCGTGTGCGTTGTTTTATTCAGGATGACGCCCATATTTATTTATTGCCCGCTCAGATCACGGAAGAGATTAAAGGTGTTATTGAATTAATTGACCAGATGTATAAGGTGTTCGGTTTCGGTTATCGGGTGGAGCTGTCGACGAAACCAGAAAACGCCATGGGTGCAGATGAAATTTGGGAACAAGCTACGGCTGCCCTGAAACAGGCTTTATCTGAAAAGGGAATGGACTTTAAGGTAAATGAAGGTGATGGGGCGTTTTATGGTCCTAAAATTGATTTTCACCTCCAGGATTGCTTGGGCCGCGATTGGCAATGCGGTACTATTCAGTTGGATTTTCTTATGCCGGAAAGATTTGATCTACATTACATCGGGGAAGATGGGGAAAAGCATCGGCCGGTCATGATCCACCGGACTTGTTTGGGAAGTTTAGAGCGCTTTATCGGCATTTTAATTGAGCATTA
Source organism: bacterium (assembly GCA_035271345.1). Classification (GTDB taxonomy): domain Bacteria; phylum Bacillota; class DTU030; order DUMP01; family DUMP01; genus DUNI01. The sequence continues at coordinate 8,165 of DATERQ010000227.1, forward strand.
TGCCGGTGCTTTTCCTACTTGGCTTGCACCTATCCAGGCTCGCATCTTGCCCATTACTGATCGACAGCTTTCTTATGCCAGAAGAATATTCAGCGGATTGGAATCAGCAGGGATTAGGGCCGAAGTGGATGAAAGAAACGAAAAAATTGGTTATAAGATTCGTGATGCACAATTGCAAAAGGTTCCCTATATGCTTGTGGTGGGTGCACGGGAGGCAAAAGCAGGTAAGGTTTCTGTCCGTCATCGCGATCATGGTGATTGCGGTATTATGTCCCTTGAGGCCTTTAGCGGCAGCGTTTTGGCGGAAATAGAAAGCAGATCAATCGAAGGGGGAATTAGTATTGACGACTGAGAATGGGTGTGCTATAGTTGGTGGCGAGGAAGTAGAAGCCATCCGCTTCTCACCCTGAGGCGTTGATGTTGCTACCAGGGTTATGCAAACACCGAGGATTTGTGTTCAATGGGGCGGGTGGTAACACCGCCCCTTATTTAATATAGTGTGCTAATTATGTTGGAGGTGACGCGTTATCAGTAGAGTCCTTCAAGTCAACGAACAAATCCGTGTCCGGGAAATACGTCTCGTTGACGATACGGGTCAGCAATTGGGAATTATGCCAACGCGGGAAGCATTAAGGTTAGCCGGAGAAAAGGGGCTTGACCTTGTTAATGTCGCCCCAGAGGCTAGACCGCCGGTGTGCCGGATTATGAACTTCGGTCGCTACAAATATGAACAAAGCAAACGGGAGAAGGAAGCGCGTAAGAAACAAAAGGTGATTACAGTAAAGGAAATTAGACTAAGACCGGCTATTGATGAACACGACTACAAGGTCAAATTGAGAAGTGCCAGGCGCTTCCTAAAGAATGGCGATAAAGTTAAGGTTACAGTGCGGTTCAGGGGCCGTCAGCTTGTCCATGCTGATACGGGCAAGGAATTGTTGACCCGCATGGCTGAAGAAATAAAAGATTTAGGTGTAGTAGAGCGGGTGCCACGTCTAGAGGGGATGCAAATGGTAATGATCTTATCCCCCCGGCCCGAGGAAAGAGGAGGCAAATAGATGTGTCTAAAATGAAAACCAGAAGAAGTGCTGCTAAGCGGTTCAAGTTCACAAGTAATAAAAAAATCAGGCGCTCGAAAGCCTTTAGGGGTCATTTGTTGGGACATAAAACTGCAAAACGAAAGCGACAATTGCGCCAACCCACCGTGGTAGATAAAACTGACTACAAACGAATACGCAGATTACTACCTTATGCATAATTTCATTACGCAGGCAAGGAGGCTCCAATCATGCCGAGAGCAAAACGAGGTGCCACCAGTAGGCGCCGTCACAAAAAAGTACTTGGGCTAGCACGTGGATACCGCGGTGCCCGAAGTAGGACTTTTAAAGCTGCCAATCAAGCGGTGCTTAAATCAAGGTTTTACGCCCATCGTGACCGCAGGGCCAAAAAACGTAATTTTCGCCAGTTGTGGATTGCCAGAATAAACGCTGCTGCCAGATCCAATGGCATTACTTACAGTCGATTGATGAACGGGCTCAAATTAGCGGGAATAGGGGTTAATCGCAAAATGCTAGCTGAAATTGCCATTCACGATGGCAAAACGTTTTCTAACTTGGTTACCTTGGCTAAGGAAAGCTTGGATAATAAGTAGCTGTCGCTTAGCAGTATAATAACCTTATGCGCCACCATATCAGATTTTTCAAAGAGAATATAGTTGCTTGACTGTTGAGGTGAAAACTGGCATGAGGTTTATTGAATCACCCCGAAATCCCTTAGTTCGAAATCTGCGGGCTTTGCATCGTAATAGGGCAAGACGATTGCAGCAACAGTTTCTTATAGAAGGTATGCGGCTGCTTGAAGAAGCGATGGCATCCGGATGCAGAGTGGACACGATATTGTATTGCGCGGAAGCAATATCTGACAGTAGAACAGAGGATTTGCTTTCTAAATGCAAGAACAACGGGGTTTTGGTGATACCGGCTTCTCGAGCCGTAGTGGCTAGCGTTTCCGAAACGGAGACATCACCGGGGCTGATAGCGATGGTGCATCAGCCACAGGCGCCAGAAATAATCACCATTGTAGGAAGAACAGATCTTGCTATTTTATGCGATCAAATTCAAGATCCCGGCAATGCAGGAACCATAATTCGTACGGCCGAAGCAGCTAGCGCCGGGGGCGTGTTTCTGACGGGTGGTTCAGTGTATCCTTTTTCAAGTAAGGTGATCAGATCCAGCATGGGTTCACTATTTCGCTTGCCGATCCGGCTGTTGGCGGATGATGGGTGTAGGCTATGCAACCTTTGTTTGGATAAAGGTTGGCAGTTGGTTTTTGGTGTGCCGGGCCAGGGCGTTCCTTGGTGGCAGGTGGATTTTACCCTGCCAACCTTGCTTGTATTGGGTAACGAAAGTGCCGGTATAAATAAGAATTTACTGGAATTACCGGCAACTAAAACGACTATATGCATAGCACCTCAGGTGGACTCACTCAATGTGGCCATAGCCGGGGCGGTATTATTATTTGAAGCTGTGCGCCAAAGAACCGCCAACAATCTTGAGTTTCCGCAAAACGTAATAACATACCGGGAAAAAGGTCTGTAGAAGTGGCAATATACCCAGATGCAAGGCATCTCCTTCCCTAGGCCTTTTAAAAATTCCCTGATTATCTTTTCCTAAATTATCCCCTCCTCCTAGATACTAAATCTAAATTCCAACTGTCGGGGCCCACTATGTCGTAATTTGAACCAGTTTTGTATTCCCACCTTGGCATGGG
>DATERQ010000228.1:0-24130 GCA_035271345.1 bacterium
ATACGCTCACGGGATAGTGAAGCACTTGGGATTAAAACAGAACTTAAGAATATGAATTCTTTCCGGGCTGTTTTCCGCGGTTTATCATTTGAAGAAAAGCGACAACAACAAGTAATTTTAGCCGGAAAAACGATTTTACCAGAAACTAGACATTGGGATGAGGCACGGGGTTTAACAGTAGGCATGCGAACCAAAGAAGAAGCTGATGATTATCGATATTTTCCCGAGCCCAATTTACCGCCGATATCAATCGACCGTGGTTGGGTAGAGGAGTTGAGAGACAGCTTGCCGGAAATGCCAGATACGAAAATTGAGCGTTACACTGTGGACTACGATTTACCCATTTACGATGCCGAAGTATTGACATCATCGCTGGCGGTAGCCACTTTCTTCGAGGAATGCGTACAGCTATTTCCCGATGCAAAGGCTGTTAGCAATTGGATTATGAGTGAAGTGTTGCGCCTTTTGAATGTGGAGGGTAAAGAAATTCAGGATACTCCGCTGCTCCCATCCTATGTGGCCAAAACTCTACAGTTGATCAAAGATGGTACCATTAGCGGACGAATTGCCAAAGAAGTTTTTGAGGAAGCCTTCCATAAAGGGGAGGATCCGGAAATCATTGTGAAAACACGAGGTCTAATCCAAATTTCAGATGAAAGCGAGCTAAACCAGCTTGTTGCCCAGGTGGTAAAGGACCATCCCAATGCCGTTGAAGATTATCGCCAAGGCAAAGATAAGGCATTAGGTTTCCTTGTGGGGCAAATAATGAAGGCAACCAGGGGAAAAGCAAATCCTCAGCTAGTGAATAAACTAATAAAAGAAAAGCTATAGGCCATTAACGCATAGGTCTCCTCCGGTCGGGGTAAATCTAAAGCCGGAGGGGATTTTGTTATGGGTCAAAAGGATGGGCATATAAATACAACGGTGAATGGGGGGCGCTGTTTACGTCTGCAGCAAACGCTGGTGGACATTATTGATGTAGTAAATGATCAGTTGACACAAATAGAACAGAAAATAAGCCAAAGCATTCCTGATCTGGCTGTAGGATTGAGTAGTGCCGGCCAGATGCGTAAACTACAATCAACCTTAGAACAACTGTTGTCAATGAGTATTGAAGAAGAAACTGCCGTCATTAGCGATAGCTTAAACCAAGCCCTAGCTAGGTCGTGGCAAGAAGAACGTGCGTGGGCTCAAGCCCGGGAGCGAGCATTGGAACAAGCAACAACTAATTTATTGCAAGCAGCTTGGCTGGGAACAGCCCTAAAAAGACAGTCCTTGTTAACAGAAGGGCTAGCTGGTGCCAAAGGCTTGATGGGGAACAAGGGAGGCGGCGGGGATGAAGAGCATAACTGAGTTTTTACATTTGCATGTATCGGATCTATGGCTGGTTTTGAGATCTGTGATACTCTACGCACTATCTTTAGTTGCTATTAGATTGGTAGGCAAGCGAACCATTGGGCAATTATCACCTTTCGATTTACTGGTAATTGTGATTCTCGGGGCTGCAGTAGCAATACCAATGGAGGATGAAAAATTGCCTTTTACCCACGGCCTTATTCCCATTATAATGGTTACCCTTATCAGTTGGGGCATTTCTAAAGTAGTATTGCGAAGCCGGAAAATTGAAAACATTTTGCAAGGGAAACCATGTGTTCTAATCGAAAACGGTGAAGTTGTAATTAAGAACATGAAACATGAACGGATTTCCATGACGGATCTAGCGATAATGTTGCGGGAAAAAGATGTTACCAATATTCAAGAAGTCCAAGAGGCCGTGTTGGAGCCAAATGGTCTTCTTAGCGTAATTCTCAAACCGGAATATCAGCCGTTGCGGCCCAAGGACATTGGAATCAACACCAGAAAAGGAATGTATCCGACAGTGCTGGTGCAAGACGGACAGGTGGTTTATGATAATTTAGATCGGACCAGATTAGGGCTACCACAGCTTATGCGAGAATTGACAGACCAGGGTATTCAGCGGCTGGATCAGATTGGGGTTGCCACTCTAGATGAAACAGGCAAATTGACTATCCGGTATCAAAATGGGGGGGTGAAGGTTGATGGCAAACAATGAACAGGATACGAAGTCGCAGCCCATTAGATGGCGTTTGCGCGGTCAAATCAACTGTTCCTTAGTTGAACAAAAACTTGGCACTAGTTTAGGTCCGGTGCTGGACGCCTTTTCCCTGGGGTTAAGCAACAAAGAGGTGGCAGAATTGGCAGAGCTGAATGAACATGATGTGCAAGAGCTGAGGACTTACTTAGGGCAGGTGGGAAGCTCTTTGGGCCTAAGTTTTAAGAAGCCTATTTGCCAGCAAAAAAATAAGGATGGGAAGTTATAAATGGCATTAAGGCAGCATTGGGTATGCAAGGGAAAATAACCAAGGGCCGGATTGGGTTTTATTGGGCAGACAGTTCGCGGGTAGCTGTCTTTATATCGACGATCATTTGTTCCATGCTAGTATAGGTCTGGCTGTCTAACATTGCTCCTTGGACCTGGGCCAAAGCGGCCACCGCTTGCTGCAATCCGGTTGTTATTTGGTTGTCCGTTTCCCGAATTTGTTGTCGTAGTTGCCCTTCAATTTGTCCCAGCTCATTGTTATATGATTGGAATGCTGCTTGGGTAATATCGCTGTTTGCAAGCTCGGTCCTCAGTTGAACAAGCCTTTGTCTCATGTCCCTTAGTCGGTTCCGGTCTTGTTGAGCTGCGGAGGCTTGATGTAGAGTGGATTGGTTGTTTTGTTCTGTTTGCAACTGTTGTTGATGAATGGTATCTAAGACAGTGTTTACTAAGGTTATTAGCTGCTTTTGATCTGTTTCCATCTAAAACACTCCTTTTCCAACCAACTTGGAGTTATTTTTACCCGCTTGACGGTGAAATTATCCATCGCCCACTTGCCCGGTTAGAGCAAATGAATGAATAGCAGCGGATGGTGCAGCAGGAAAAATGCTACTTTAAAGCGAATTAAAATGAATGAGGGGGGGAAACAGTTATGGAGTTATGGGCACAAAGTGGAGAAGTCAATACCGAGGCAACGGTGGCAGCAACAATAAAAAGGGCAAATGAGTTGAAAATTGATCATGTAGTGGTAGCTTCAAACACCGGAACTACAGCCCGCCACTTTCTCGATTCAGGCTTGAAAGTAATTTGTGTAACCCACCAAGTGGGATTTCGGGAACCAGGTGGTGATGAAATGCCCGCTGTTGCGCGGAAAAATTTGCAGGCGGCTGGCATAGAGGTGTTAACCACAACTCATCTCTTCCGAGGTATAAACCGTGGAATAGCTGACATTCATGGCGGCTATGACCCCGGGATGGTGATATCTGATGCGCTGCGTTTGTTTGGTCAAGGCACTAAAGTAGCAGTGGAAGTAGCTATTATGGCCCTAGATGCGGGCTTGATTCCCTATGGATACGACATCGTTTCGGTGGCTGGCACCTCCCGCGGTGCTGACACTGCCCTGGTCCTACGCCCCGCCCACTCAGGACAATTTTTACAAAGCCAAATCCGTGAAATCATTTGTAAGCCACGGTCTTGGGGAAAACAAACTAATAAGTGAAGAATCAGTGAGGCAAAATGAAGAATATTTATATTATCTTAACCCAAACCGGTACCATTGTATCTTCCCTTATTCAACGTTACACCGGAGACCCATATAATCATGCTTCAATCGCTTTCGATCGCTCGCTTAAGGTAATGTATTCTTTTGGTAGGAAGCACCGCTACAATTTATTTAACAATGGTTTTGTGGAAGAAAACCTGAACCAAGGTTTGTTCGCCGTATTTCCAAAAGCCAAATGCCTTGTTTTGGAACTGGGTGTGGATGATGATCAATTTGATGCTATGCAGAAGTGGGTAAATGTGTTTGTACAGCGCCGAGATATGTATCGCTACAATACTGCCGGTTTGTTGGGCTATATGCTGGGCGTGCCGCTAGGTCGAAAAGATCGCTATTTTTGCTCGCAATTTGTAGCCTCGGTTTTGGGAACAACCCAGGTGTGGGCCAGACCGCCAGGGTTGACCAAACCCATGGATTTTACTTCCATAATGCATAAGACTGTGGTTTACGAAGGTACTGTTTGGGAATATAATATCCAGCAAGGTTTAAGATTTGAACCGCAAAGTGTTCCCACTATGTATAAGCGCTTATTCCCGTTACTGTATTGCCTAACTCAACGTCATCGGTTTCCGCACCGGCTTTAGCACTCAGCGTTCCAAATGAAGCGCCAGGGTAAATGAGCCCATTCGTCAGCATAATCTATATTGATCCTCGGTTTACTGTCTATCTGTTCTGCTGCCACTGGGATTCCCGGGGCAATAAAAAGTTTGTTGCCAGTCAAATCCCAGCCATATTGCTGCTTATCAATGCCCAAAGCCTGACATAATTTGCCTGGCCCATTGCTAAGGTGATGAATGGGGTAAGACAAGTGGGCTTGATTCAGCTTGCGCCGGGCTAGCATGAGCCCAAGGCCATCTTTTGGTTTTAAAGCCCGTACCAACACTGCTTGAGGCTGTCCTACAGCGGCTGTTACCACATTAAAACAATAGTGTAGGCCATAGATGAGATAAATGTAGGCATGTCCCGGCGGACCGAACATGGCTTGAGTCCGTTTTGTTTTTCTGCCGCCATAGCTGTGGGCGGCCTTATCCTCAGGTCCCATGTAAGCTTCTGTTACGGTGATATAACCAGAAGCAGTTCCGGCCGAAGTAACATGAACTAATAGCTTTCCCAACAGATCCGGGGCTACCTCTAAAACGGGACGAGCATAAAAAGAACGGGGCAACGGCTCCAAAACCATTTTGTGTTTACTCCTTTCTGGATTTCCTCCTTGGCCGCCATTATAGTTACCCTCATTATAACCGATGTCTTTGCCAATACTAATATATAAGGTAGTGGATAATATTTGTTTAGTTCCTAAACCGGGCCTGAATCCTTCTGGGAAAAATAACATGTGCTGTCTAATAAGCTTGAAATGACCGGCGATTGAATTGTGCGATACTGATTTTTCTATAAACGAAAGGGGAAGAAAGCTTTGGCGTCTTGTAATGAGATTTTGACACTATCTGGGGTTGTTAAAGACGCTGCCCGAAATATGCCTGCGGCCAGATTAGTAGAAATAGCTGTACAAGAACAAGAAGGAACCCTTACCTCTACCGGGGCTCTGGGAGTGACCACAGGTAAATATACTGGGCGTTCACCTAATGACAAATTTTTTGTGGACCGGCAGTCTATTAGTGATCAACTTTGGTGGGAAAACAACAAGCGGGTATCTCCGGATAATTTTATTAATTTGTATAAACGTTTGTTGGCGTACATGGATAAAAAACAACTTTATGTTTTTGATGGTTGCGTCGGTGCAGATAAAACCTATCGTCTGCCTATTAGGGTAATCACAGAATTGGCATGGCAGAGCTTGTTTGCCCATCAAATGTTTCGCCGACTCGAAGCCTCGGAACTGAGAGACCATAAGCCTGAGTTTACTATCATCGCCGTCCCAGGTTTCGTATCTAAACCGGAACAAGACGGCACTAATTCAGAAGCAGTCATAATGGTAGATTTGGAAAAGCAGTTGGCGGTGATCGGAGGAACTTCGTATGGAGGGGAAATAAAAAAGACAGTATTTACAATAATGAACTACCTCCTACCCTTGCAGGGCATTCTACCAATGCATTGTTCCGCCAATGCGGGGGAGGACGGCGACGTCGCTCTATTTTTTGGCTTATCAGGGACAGGAAAGACCACCCTATCGGCTGATCCTGAACGCTTTCTCATCGGCGATGATGAGCATGGCTGGTCTGATCATGGAATCTTTAATTTTGAGGGCGGTTGCTACGCCAAGACAATTCGCCTTTCACGAACATATGAGCCACAAATATGGGAGGCTATTCGTTTTGGCTCGGTATTGGAAAATGTAGTTATAGATCCTGCTACCAGGCAAGTTAATTATGACGATGACAGCCTCACTGAAAATACGCGAGTTGCGTATCCTTTAGACCATATTCCTGATGCTGTAGCCGATGGTCTGGGCAGACATCCACAAACAATATTGTTCCTGACTGCTGACGCCTTTGGGGTACTGCCCCCCATAGCTAAGCTAGACGAAAACCAAGCCATGTATCATTTTATTTCCGGGTATACGAGTAAATTAGCTGGTACTGAGCGCGGAATTACCGAACCAGAAGCAACGTTTTCCACTTGTTTTGGGGCCCCGTTTCTTCCTTTACCACCAACGGTATATGCGCGTCTGCTGGCGAAACGAATTGTTGAACACAATACCAATGTCTTTCTGGTTAACACGGGTTGGTCTGGAGGGCCTTATGGGGTGGGCGAACGGCTAAGTTTAGATTACACCCGGGCGATGGTTAAGGCTGCTGTGACCGGTAAGCTAGAAGGGATTGCTTGGCGACGCCACCCACTATTTCGCGTGCTTATGCCCACTACCTGCCCTGGCGTTCCTGCTGAAATTTTAGATCCAACAGCTACATGGTTCGATAAAGAGGAATATCAAGAAGCAGCCCATGTGCTGGCTCAACGTTTTCAGGGAAACATGGAACATTTTGATGTATCGGATGATATTCTCGCGGCGGGCCCGGTGGCGTGGAGAGTTGACAAGTGGGAAGCCTGAGCCAAGATATTAAAGATAAGGCTAAGCTATTGGGGTTTTCCTCGGTGGGGATAACAACTGTAGAGCCAATAGCAAAAGCTGAGTCCTGGCTTCAATCCCTTAAAAATAGGGGTATTAGCATCCCTTTTGTCTCTGGCGATGCAGCAACACGAACAAGTCCTAAACTACTGTGGCCCAAGGCCAAGTCATTGGTAATTGCCGGCTGGCCTTATGAAGTATCGGCGATAGGGCCTGTGGCCACAGATAGTTTGAAAGGTTATTTGACGGCTGGAACCTATGGGCAAGATTATCATGATCTTTTGCAGGAAAAATTGGTGCTGTTAAAATATTTATTGGAAAAAAAAGCTGGTAAAAACTTTACGGAAATATTTGTGGATACCACCCCTTTGCTGGAAAGAGCTTTTGCTGTGCGGGCTGGGCTAGGCATCTGGGGGCAAAATACCTTTATTATGAAACCCGGGTTGGCCCAAACCTTTTTCATTGGCGGTTTAGCTACCAGTACGCCCTTGGAACCAGATTCGCCAGTGACAGATACTTGCTTACAATGCGGCCGTTGCCAACAAGCTTGCCCAACGGGGGCATTGGCAGTCCCGTATCGATTGGACTACCACCGCTGTTTGTCTTATTGGACCCAGACCAGGGAAATGATACCGAGGGAACTACGACCTTTGTTGGGAAACAGGATCTATGGCTGTGACAGTTGCCTGAGAGCCTGTCCACTGATAGAAAAGTCACCCCGGCAAGGGGTGACAGTAGATTTAATGAAATTCTTGGGTTTAACCAAAGCAGAATTCCGACAACAATATGGTAACAGCAGTATCGCCTGGCGCGGGCGAACAGTACTGCAACGTAACGCTGTGCTGGCACTGGGCAACAGCAGGAATGAAACAGCAATTCCAGTTTTGACTCAAGCTTCGCAAGACCACCGAGTTTCGATTCGGGTGGCGGCGGCTTGGAGTTTGGGTCAGTACAAAACTGAAGAATCAGATCGATCTCTACAAAAACAGTGGGAACGGGAACAGAAAACTGAGGTAAGGGAAGAAATTGAGGCAGCTCTTCAGCGGATTTGCACATAGACAGTGATAACCTCTTCTCGTAACTGACGGGCAGTATTCCAAGCCACTACCCGATAGCGTCCCGGCTCTACTCGTCGCCCAGCACTGTCAGTTTGTGGCCACTGTTCGCTAAAAGCCATGGTTTCTCCCGGCCGAACTTGAATACGCTGTACAGTTTTACTAAAAGCACGATCATCGGACCAACGCCAGACAAGGCGATTATCTTGCCTTATTTCGAAATCGTACCGTTGGCCGCTGAAGTAGGTAAGAGTCTGGGTTCGCCGGCAAATGTTAGTTTTATTTAAATTCATGGTAACTGGTACGCCTGGAGCATAAACAGTACGGTCGGTAGATAGGACTAGCCGAAAGCATTCGGTTTGGCGCTCTTCTTCCGGGGGAATAAGGGGGGTAGTCTGTTCTGGTATGCGCAACTGCTGTCCAATATGAATTAAACCTGGATTGGCACGCACGAGTGCTTCCACTGTAATCCGATAGTGGCGGGCGATACTTAATAGGGTTTCACCGCGCTGAACCACATGAACCCCAATGGCGGGTAAAACTGGAGAGGAAGGGACTACCGGTGGCATGGGTTCCTGTACTGCAGCGATTACAAGTTCTTGTCCGGGAAAGATTTGACCACTCACCAGATCGTTGGCAGTCATGATATCTTGTTCCGATACCCCAAATAGACGAGCTATGTTCCACAAGGTATCACCCGGCTGGACTACATAAATGGCCATGGTGGAGCCTCCTTTACAAAGATTTACGGTCCATTGTATGCTTAAGGGTAGTTAGATGTTGACAATAGGGTCAAAAATATAATCGGGGGTGTAAGGATGGAGGTATACGACCGGGCCCATGCCCTAGCCCGAAGCTTGCGGAATTCGCAAAGCTTCCAACGCTTGTTAGCTGCAGAAAGAACATTGGCTCAGAAGCCGGAAAAATGGAAAAGGCTGCAAAAGAGCAGAAAACGACAATTGGAATTGGCTGCGAAGGAATTGAAGGGAGAACCAATAGCCGCTGAAGCTATGAACGCTTGGCAAGCGATGATGGACGCATTACTAGCCGACGGGGGGATTAAAGAGTATTTGACCGCCGAGGAACGGTTCGGTCGGCAGTTGGCCGATGTGCAAAAAATATTAGGTGAAGTGCTTAAGGAGCTAACTTTGTTGCAACAGAATGAAGAGAACGGAGAAGGGGTGTAAAGCGGTTTTGACCACGGGATCTGAAATAAAATGTTTATTGTTCGATTTAGACGGCACCTTAATAGAGCTTGAAATGGCGCTATTTTTACCCCGTTATTTCCAAGCGTTGGGGAACCATTTATCAGGACTGCTTGAGCCTGTGGTGTTGATCCCAGCTATTTTGAAATCAACTGAGGTAATGATAAACAATTTAGACTCCAGCTTGACCAATAAAGAAGTGTTCGAACAGGATTTTTTTGGCCGAACGGGCTTAGAACCGTCTATTGTTTTTCCCTTGTTTGATTCCTTTTATGAAGAGGTCTTCCCACAATTAGCCGGAACAGAGGTGCAAAACCAAAGCGCCCAAAAAGCGGTGGAAATAGCTCTCAAAAACGGTTTTGAGATTGTACTGGCCACTAATCCAGTATTTCCCCGAAAAGCAATTGTAGAGCGGCTGAGGTGGGGTAGTTTTGGGCAGAAAGAGTTTACATTAATAACCTCCTATGAAAACATGCACTTCTGCAAGCCACAGCAACAGTATTATAAAGAAATTCTGACTATGCTGGGCCGAACTGGGGCTGAATGTTGGATGATCGGTAACGATGTAGGTGAGGACTTAGTAGCCGGTGAGGTAGGGATAAATACATTTTTAGTCAATGATTATTTAATTCCCGGGCCAGATCACTTGATCGCAACCAAAACCGGTTCTATAAGGGATCTGCCACACTTTATTAACTGCTTAAACAAATAGTGCAGGATTACCCTAGGGTAACGTGGAATATTAAGTGTCGAAAGGGTAATCGGAGGCCGAGTGCTGAGTCCAGTAAAATAAGGAGGTAGTAGCATCTGCTTAAAACATTGACGGTTTCTACCCAATCTAGCACCGAATTTGTGGATATTACGGCTCAACTTAGAGACTTGGTAAAAGAAAGTGGAATTACCGATGGCGTCTGCTATGTGTATGTACCCCATACTACGGCTGCGGTAACCTTAAACGAAAGCCACGACCCCACAGTGGCTCGCGATATCGATATTAGTTTATCCCGTTTGGTACCGCGGATCGGGGATTATTTGCATCGGGAAAGCAATAGCGCTGCCCATATCAAAGCGACTCTGGTGGGCTCATCAGTGACCCTGTTTGTAGATGATGGGACCCTCTTTTTAGGACGCTGGCAAGGGGTCTACTTCTGTGAGTTTGACGGTCCACGGATCCGTAAAGTTAAAGTGCGGATGGCGGGCCTACCATAATCTCTGAGCTTAAGGCAAGGAGGAACCTGTTGTGAAAGAACTGGAACCTCAATTTACAGCGAATGCTTGGACTATTTTGGAGCGCCGCTATTTGATGCGGGACAGCGAGGGAGAAGTAATCGAAACACCGCAGGATATGTTTAAACGCGTATCCCGCCATATTGCTCAGATAGATAAACAATATAACCCCGAGGCTGATATAGAGGGGTTAGCGGCCAGCTTTTATCGATTGATGGCTAATCTCGAGTTCCTGCCTAATTCCCCCACCTTGATGAATGCTGGTCGGGAGTTGGGACAATTGTCGGCTTGTTTTGTCTTACCGGTGGAAGATTCCATGGAGAGCATTTTTGAAGCGATTAAGAACACTGCTTTAATTCATAAAAGCGGTGGCGGTACCGGGTTTTCTTTTTCCCGCATCCGGCCACATAACGATGTTGTGATGTCCACTAAGGGAATTTCCAGCGGTCCTTTATCCTTTATGCGTGTTTTTGATGTGGCCACTGAAACGATAAAACAAGGGGGTACCCGTCGTGGTGCCAATATGGCTATTTTAAAAGTAGACCATCCCGATATTATAGAATTTATAACAACTAAGCAAAGACAAGATGCTCTCACTAATTTTAATCTTTCCGTAGGCTTAACAGAAAAATTTATGGCGGCAGTAAAAGAAGACCTGGAATACCCGCTGGTTAACCCGCGTACTGGCCACGAGGTAAAATGGCTAAAGGCAAGGACAGTTTTCGATCTAATTGTTAATATGGCTTGGGCCAGCGGGGAACCAGGGATAGTGTTTTTGGACCGACTGAATAAAGACAATCCCACACCAGTGTTGGGTGAGATCGAAAGCACAAACCCATGTGTTACTGGGGATACGTGGGTGTTGACCGATCAAGGGCCACGCCAAGTTAAAAGTTTGGTAAATAAGCAATTTAGAGCAGTAATAGATGGTCAAAAGTATATTAGTGGTGAGGATGGATTTTTCTCGACCGGGATAAAACAGGTATGGGAGCTGTCGACAAGGGAAGGCCATACTCTCAAGCTAACGTCGAATCATATGTTACGCCGGCTGACATCAAAATCACGATACACCTTAACCTCGACTTGGACCCCGGTGGAAAAGCTTCAACCCGGCGACCAAGTACTTCTCAATAACCACCGCAATTTTGAAGGCTGGTCAGGAAAATATACCGAACAAGAGGGGTATCTGCTTGGCCAGTTATTAGGAGATGGAGTACCAAAGGAAGAAGCAGTAGTTCTTTCTGCTTGGCCGACAACAAAAACGGTGGGACAAGGTTTACCCCAAACAACAGTTATGATAGGGGCTCTAGAAGGTGCTTGTGCGCTATCCCCCAGATCAGACTTTAAGGGCTGGGTATCGGTAGCAAACCGAAAAGAATATCGGTTTGGGGCGACGGCTTTACGTGACTTGACTTATAAGACTAGCCGGCAACCTAGGGCAAAAACGGAAACTCCGGCTCTCGAACGGATGTCGTTTGACGCATATCGAGGTTTTCTCCGCGGTTTTTTTGATTGTGATGGTTCTGTTCAAGAAACTCAGGGCACAGGCATAAGTATACGGCTAGCTCAAAGTAGCCTTGCTCTTTTGCAAACAACACAGCGTATGTTGTTACGATTAGGTATCGCCAGCACCATTTATCGAAAACACCGCCCGGCAGGTTGGCATTTATTCCCCGATGGCCGCGGTGGGATAAAATATTATTGGACTCAGACCCAACATGAACTAGTAATCAGTAACGATAATATAGGCGTTTTCGCTAAAGTTATCGGCTTTCACGATAAGGTAAAAAGCAGCCGCTTGAAACAATTGTTGAATTTATATCAACGACAGTCCGATCGGGAACGCTTTATTGCTACGGTAGCTGATGTTAGCCCTGTTGGAATGCAAGAAGTGTTTGATGTTCAGATACCTGGTATAAATGCGTTTGATGCTAATGGATTTTATGCTCATAATTGCGGTGAGCAACCCCTTCTTCCCTATGAGAGTTGTAATCTGGGCTCCATTAATCTTAGCCTTATGACACGTTCTGATAAAGAGGGGGTCCAGATAGATTGGGGGCGGTTGGGTAAGGTAACAGACTTAGCAGTTCATTTTTTAGATAATGTGATCGACGCTAACCGTTATCCCCTGCCTGAGATCGAAGATATGACCAAAGGTAACCGAAAGATTGGGCTTGGCATCATGGGTTTTGCTGATCTGCTAATTAAATTAAGAATTCCTTATGATAGCCAGCGCGCCTTAGCCGTGGCTGGAAAACTGATGGGTTTTCTCCAAGCTAGGGCTCGATCGGCTTCGGCTGCTTTAGCCAACACAAGAGGACCATTCCCAAATTGGGAGCACAGCATATTTAGTGAAAACACTAGATTGCGCAATGCCACCCTCACTACCATTGCTCCGACGGGGACTATTTCCATAATTGCCGGCACCTCCAGTGGAATAGAGCCATTGTTTGCCCTGTCTTATCAACGCCATGTGCTTAACAATGACGAGCTGCCAGAGCTACACCCCCTTTTTTTGCAGGTGGCAAAAGAACGCGGGTTTTATAGCAGCCGATTAGTAGAGCTCCTGGCCAGTCGGGGTAGTGCTCGCGGGCTTGAACAAGTTCCGACGGATGTGCAGTCTATCTTTACCACCGCCCATGATATTGGCCCTGATTGGCACATCAGAATGCAAGCGGCTTTCCAGCAGCACACAGACAACGCAGTATCTAAAACCGTGAACTTTCGCCATGACGCTACCCAAGAGGATGTCAGACAAGCCTATCTATTAGCTTTTGATCTAGGCTGCAAAGGCGTTACTATTTACCGTGACCGTAGCCGCAGCAAACAGGTATTAAACTTAGGTTTACCAACGAAAGGGCGCCAGCCGAAAGGTACTTTAGCCCCACGGCCACGCCCAGAGGTGACTGCTGGAACAACGGAGAAAGTTAAAACCGGCTGCGGCAACCTTTATATCACCGTAAACCGCGATGAGCTGGGTATTTGCGAGGTTTTTACCAGCACTGGTAAAGCCGGTGGTTGTCCTTCGCAATCGGAAGCGACAGCCAGGCTGGTGTCGTTGGCACTCCGTTCCGGTGTCGATATTCAAGCTATCATCGATCAGTTAAAAGGTATACGCTGCTTATCTACGGTGTCAAGGAAAAATGGCGGTGAAATCAAGGTTTTATCTTGCCCTGATGCAATTGGAAAAGCAATCGAACAAAACCTCAAGCAAGGTGATAACCCGGTAGCGAGGGTGATTAACAAGGTAGAGTCTGAAAACAATTTGCTACCAAGGTGTCCTGATTGTGGTACAATGTTGAAGCATTCCGGCGGTTGTGTAATATGTTCAGCGTGTGGCTATTCTAAATGCGGCGGCTAAAATATTATAGGAGGCATTTTTATGCGACTAGCAACAAGAGCTAGAAACATTAGTGCATCGCCAACACTGGCTATGAATGCGCGAGCAAAAGAAATGGTGGAACAAGGCATCGATGTTTTATCGTTTACGGTGGGGGAACCTGATTTTAATACGCCTGACCATATTGCCGCAGCAGGGATAGAGGCGATTAGGGACGGCTTTACCCGCTATACACCATCTGCCGGTATCCAAAACCTTAAAACGGCAATTTGCACCAAACTAAGACGTGATAATAAACTGGATTATAATCCAGCAGACGTGGTGGTTTCCAATGGCGCAAAACACTCGATTTATAATGCTTTGCAAGCCTTAATCGAGGACGGTGATGAAGTAATTGTACCAGCACCATACTGGGTAAGCTATACTGAAATGATTAAATTAAATGAAGGAACACCGGTGGTGATCCCAACCACTGCCGCAAATGGCTTTAAACTAATACCGGAGCAATTGAAAACTATAATTACGGATCGAACCAAGGCTATTTTTATTAATTCTCCCAACAATCCCACTGGGGCTGTATATTCACGGGCAGAACTGGAAAGGTTGGCCGAAATTTTGGTCTCGCATAAGATCATTATTATCGCCGATGAAGTCTATGAAAAATTACTTTATGATGGGGCCGTCTTTACCAGTGTGGCCGCGTTGGGCCCGGAAATAAAAGGGCAAACCGTAACCATAAACGGGGTCTCAAAAACATACGCCATGACCGGCTGGCGGATCGGTTATGCTGCCGCACCCAGGGTACTGGCCAAGGCCATGGCTAATATACAAAGCCATGCCACGTCAAACCCCAATGCTATTGCCCAAAAGGCCGCGGTGACAGCTTTGTTGGGGGATCAAACGCCAGTGAAAAGGATGCTGGCCGAATTTACCCACCGGCGAGAACGGATGGTAAAAGGTATTGCTGCTATCCCGGGGATGAATTGCCGCAAGCCCGAAGGGGCATTCTATGTTTTTGCTCAGGTTGCGGAGTTATTCGGAAAAACCGTTCGGGGACAAAAAATCAACAGTTCGATGGATTTAGCCGAACTTTTGCTGCAGGAAGCCCATGTAGCTTTGGTGCCCGGTGCCGCCTTCGGCGATGATGCTTTTGTCCGATTTTCATATGCAACTTCCATGGATGTAATAGAAGAAGGCTTGAAACGGGTCAAAGAAGTCTTAAGTGAAGCCAAATAAGCGAGTTTACAGGCTATGCATAGGTAATACCTTGTAATAACCACATGTACTGGGGTTAATTGATGGGGAAGGATGAATGATATGCCTAACCTTTGGAGCAAAATCCGTAGGCTAATTGAAAAAGAAGAAGAAAGTATGGTTTTGCAACACGAAACGGATTGGGCTACGCAAAATCATGCCACTCCAGAGGTGCAGGTTGTGGTCCGACGCCCTTGCTCGTTCGACGAAGGTGAATCTATTGCAGCATTAATCAAAAGCAACCAGGCAGTGGTAGTTAATTTTGAAGGGTTGCCAGTGGATATAGCCCAACGTCTGGTGGACTATTTAAGCGGGGCCACCTATGCTCTAGATGGAAACATGGAGAAAATCGGAATGGCAATTTTCCTATTCGCCCCTGTCGATGTCAATATCCATATTCGTGATTTTCTAGGTCTAAATATGGACTAATTTACCAGCACCGCAGCCCCCTATTTGTGTTCGGAGGGAATAGGGGGCTTTTTAGTATGGGCATTTATTATAGTCCGCAGTAGTTGAAAGGAATACAAGGTGTTGGCATAGAATACCTGTGCCAAGAAAGCAGGGGGTATTGGATTATGTCAAATTTTGTCCATCTTCACGTCCACAGCGCCTATAGTTTACTAGACGGCGCCGGGCGGATTGAGGAATTAGTGCTTAGAGCAAAAGAACTGGGTATGCCAGCACTGGCGCTGACCGATCATGGGGTTATGTACGGAGCGGTAGACTTTTACAAAACAGCGAAAGCCCATGGCATTAAACCATTAGTAGGTTGTGAAGTCTATGTCGCTCCTAGAACCCGTCATCACCGTCGGTCCAAGGTTGATGACCGCTTGAACCATCTTGTCCTACTAGCTAAAAACGAACAAGGTTATGGAAACCTGATGGCATTGACGAGCCGAGGCTTTACGGAAGGCTTTTATTACAAGCCTCGAGTGGATAAAGAACTGTTGGCACAATATAGCGGTGGCCTTATCGCATTGTCCGGCTGTATGGCCGGTGAAGTGCCTAGATTCCTTTTAACAGGTAGTGAAAACAAGGCTTACCAAGCTGCGAGTAACTACAAGGATATATTCGGAGCCGAAAATTTCTTTTTAGAATTGCAAGATCATCATTTACCGGAACAAGACAAGTTAAACCGCGACTTAGTAACTCTGGCTAAAGACCTTAACATCCAGGTCGTAGCCACCAATGATGTGCATTACTTAAAGCGTGAGGACGCACTTTATCATGATCTTCTTCTTTGCATTCAAACCGGGAAAAGTGTGCATGATGTTGACCGGCTGCGCTTTCCCAATGACGAGTTTTACTTTAAGTCTCAGCCCGAAATGGTACGATTGTTCCGCACTGTTCCAGAAGCCCTTACCAACACTATGGCTATTGCAGAGAGGTGTCAAATTGAGCTTAAATTAGGCCAGAAATTGGTGCCGGAATTTCCCGTGCCTGAAGGCCAATCGTCGGACACATATTTAGAAAAGTTGTGTTGGCAAGGCCTAAGACGTCGCTATCAACAACTGACTCCTTCCATGATGGAGCGATTGCAAAACGAATTAAATACGATCCGGTCCATGGGGATTGCCAGTTATTTTCTTATCGTTTGGGACTTTGTTCGCTTTGCCCGGGAACACGATATTTTAGTGGGGCCGGGAAGAGGCTCAGCAGCAGGCAGTTTAGTCGCCTATGTGCTTGGCATCACCAATATTGATCCTTTGGCCCATGGACTTTTATTTGAGCGTTTTCTAAATCCGGAACGAGTAAGTATGCCTGATATTGATATTGACTTCGCTGACAACCACCGGGATCGGGTTATTGAGTATGTAAAAAAGACTTATGGCTCGGACCATGTGGCACAAATAATTACTTTCGGCACCATGGCCGCCAGGGCTGCCATTCGCGATGTGGGCCGGGCTTACGCTTTTCCCTATAACGATGTGGATCGAATAGCCAAGCTGGTACCACTGGAGTTAGGAGTAAACTTGGCAGAGGCTTTGGCTGCCAGTAATGAGCTGGCTACTTTATATGAGCAAGAAGAGTGGGTACAATACTTATTAGATGGGGCCCAGAAACTTGAAGGTTTGCCTCGTCATGCTAGCACCCATGCCGCCGGTATCGTAATATCGACTCGTCCGCTAACGGAATATATCCCCCTTCAGAAAACAGCGGATGGTATCATTACAACCCAATATTCCTGGGAAACTATTGAGGACATTGGGTTGTTAAAGATGGATTTTCTTGGTTTAAGAACCCTTACAGTTATTCAAGAAACATGGAAATTGGTAAAGAGAACACAAGGTCTCGAACAAAACCAGGCCGAACTGCCCTTGGATGATAAGGCCACTTATGATTTGCTAGCTTCAGGCAATACTTTTGGCGTGTTTCAACTTGAAAGCCCCGGCATGCGGGCCCTGATCCGTGATTTAAAGCCAGTAGAAATTAACGATCTTATTGCGTTGGTGGCTCTTTATCGGCCAGGTCCATTAGGAAGTGGAATGACGGATGATTATGTAGCTCGGCGGCATGGTTTAAAGGAAGTCCGTTATTTACATCCATTGCTCGAACCTATTTTAGCTGAAACTTATGGGGTAATCGTTTATCAGGAACAAGTCATGCAGATCGCCAGTAAACTAGCTGGATTTACACTGGGTCAAGCCGATATGCTGCGCAGGGCCATGGGCAAAAAACGACCGGAGGCCTTGGCTGCTGAACGACACCGTTTTATTGTAGGAGCCCAAAAGAACAATATCAAAACTGAGATCGCAAACCAAATATTTGATTTGATGGAGCATTTTGCTGGCTATGGCTTTAATAAATCCCATTCCGCTGCCTATGCTATGTTGGCCTATGAAACAGCATATTTGAAGGCGAATAGACAACCTGAATTTATGGCAGCTTTAATGACCAGCATTATGGACGATACTGATAAAGTCGCACTATATTGTGAAGAATGTCGCCGCCTTGGATTAAAAGTATTGCCACCAGATATCAATGCCAGCTCTGTCAACTTCTCAGTCGATGACGGGAAAATACGATTTGGATTGGCCGCGATTAAAAATGTTGGGCAAGCTGCTATGAAGCACGTGGTTCGAGAACGCAATGAAAGAGGTTCATTTAAGTCGTTACAGGACTTATGCCAACGTATCGACTTAAGCTGCGTAAGCAAACGGGCCTTGGAAAATATGATTAAAGCAGGTGCTACGCGAACCTTGGCTGGTAACCAGGCTCAACAATTGGCCATTTTAGAACAAGCCCTTGAGGTGGGTCAAATATATCAACAAGAACAACAAAGCGGGCAAGGAGTCTTATGGGATTTGGCCCCCGTTTCGATGGATATCCAGTTACCTGATTTACCCGATGTGCAACCGGAGATAATACTAGCTTGGGAAAAGGAAGTGTTAGGGTTTTATCTAAGTGGGCATCCGTTAGTTCCGAAAGCCGCTTTGCTTCGAGAAACTATTACAGCATGGAGCAATGAACTTGTAGGGATGGAGCCGCAGACCCCGGTAACGGTGGGCGGAATCGTAACAGCGTGTAAAAAAATTCGCACGAGAACGGGGGAACCCATGTCCTTTCTTACAGTGGAGGATATGACAGGGGGGTTCGAAGCAGTAATATTTCCACATGTTTACGCTAGCAATAGATGGCTCCAGCCTGACAAAATGATAGTGGCTAAAGGAAGAATTGCCGAACAAAGTGAAGAATTGCCCAAAGTACTGGTGGATAATGTGCTGCCATTGGCCGCAGTCCAAGCGTTGTATCTGCGGCTAGCCCCAGAAGTTGAGGTTAAGGCCGAGGAGTTGCAAACGAAGGTTGCCCGTTTTCCGGGAGACAGCCCAGTCTTTCTTCTTTTTGCTCAAGACCAGCGCTTGATCCGTTGGGATAGCCGTTACAATGTTCGCCTATGTGATGAGCTTTTAACAATATTGAAAGAGATCATGGGCAAGGAAAATGTAGCTGTGAAGCTAAGAAAAATCTAATACAGAAACAGGAATTGGATGACGGCAGGTAGAAAGTTATTATGGCCCTCGATCATAAGTTATAAGGAGGCCTTAACTTAAAATGTGGACCGTTGTATATGTAGCGCGCAATGAAATAGAGGCTGAAATGCTCAAAAACATTCTGGATCAGGAAGGAATATTGGTTATGCTACGGGGGTTGGGGGTGCCTCATCTGGGCAGTTCCGGTAGTATGGAAATCTTGGTGCCGGCCTCAGAGGCTGAGGAAGCAAATGAAATCCTCCAAGGTAATTTGTGCCTATAACTAGGAGTGATGACGGAGTGCGCAGAACAAAAATTGTCTGTACAATTGGCCCCGCCAGTAGCACCATTGATTTGGTGAAACAATTATTGATGGAAGGTATGGATGTAGCCCGGCTCAATTTTTCTCATGGGGACCATGCTACCCACAAACAGCACCTCAATACCTTAAAAGCGGCAGCCGAGCAACTAGGTCGACCTTTGGCTATCATGCTAGATACCAAAGGTCCAGAAATCCGCTTGGGAACCTTTGCCGATGGGCAAGTCGCCTTGGAAGAAGGAGACATTTTTACTTTTACCACTTATCCAATAACTGGTGATAAAACCCGGGTTCAGGTACAATACCAGCAGCTTCCGCAAGATGTCCACTGCGGCCAGATCATTTTATTGGACGATGGCACTATATCGATGGAAATTCTAGAAGTTACCGATACTGAAGTAAGGTGTCAAGTGCTAAATGCTGGTATTTTACGAGATCGGAAAAAGTTGAATTTGCCTGGTTGTAGTCTGTCATTACCAGCATTGTCTGACCAGGATATGGCCGATATTGCTTTTGGAATAAAATGCGGCATTGATTTTATTGCTGCTTCTTACATCCGTAATGCTGACAACATCTTGGAAATCAGAAAACTGTTGGAACAATTCAACGCCGATACGCCCATTATAGCAAAAATAGAAAGCGGGGAAGGAATCAAGAACATTGATGCTATCTTAAAATTAGCCGACGGCGTAATGGTGGCCCGTGGCGACCTTGGTGTGGAAATCCCGGCCGAAGAAGTACCATTGTTGCAAAAAATGATCATAAAGAAAGCCAACCGACTGGGGAAACCGGTGATCACAGCTACTCAAATGTTGGAGTCTATGATATCAAGTCCACAACCGACTCGGGCTGAGGCCAGTGATGTAGCCAATGCTATTTTGGATGGTTCTGATGCGGTAATGTTGTCAGCCGAAACCGCAACTGGACGCTATCCATTAGAAGCCGTAAGCTACATGGCCCGTATCGCCAAGCGTACGGAAATGGCACTATTAGAGGGACAAAACCATCGG
Source organism: bacterium (assembly GCA_035271345.1). Lineage (GTDB taxonomy): Bacteria > Bacillota > DTU030 > DUMP01 > DUMP01 > DUNI01. Next base: position 20,027 of record DATERQ010000228.1, read on the forward strand.
TCTCAACCACTGAACCAAGGTGTATCAGTCACAGATGCCATCAGTTATGCCACCTACACGGCGGCCCGGGCTTTGGAGGCAGCCGCCATTTTGGTATCTACCAGTTCTGGCCATACGGCCCGAATGGTTGCCAAGAACCGCCCCGTTGCCCCCATTATTGCTGCCACCTCCAGTGAATATGTTCAGCGACAACTATTGTTGGTGTGGGGCGTATATCCGATCCTAATTAAGGCTACTGCTAATACTGACCAGATGATCGAAACAGTCATACAGGGGGCCTTGGATCATGGATATATTCAAAGCGGGGATTTGGTAATTATAACAGCCGGTGTACCCGCCGGGGTACCGGGCAGCACTAATCTGATAAAAATACAGACCGTGGGCTCTATAATCACGCGAGGCACCGGGTTAGGAAATGTAGGCGTTGCCGGCAGTGTGTCTGTGTTGAGGGATGCTTGCGATGGCGAGACAAAATTTAACCGTGGCGATATCTTAGTAACCCACACCACCGACAAAAGCATGATTCCCTATATGAAACAATCAGCAGCCATTGTTACTATTGAAGGAGGATTGACCTCCCATGCGGCTGTTGTGGGCCTTAATCTTGGCATCCCGGTAGTGCTAGGGGTCAAGGACGCCTTTGAGGTATTGCAAGACGGCATGATTGTGACGGTGGACCCGGTTCGAGGCTTGATTTATCGGGGGCGGGCCCAGGTAAAATAGAAAGGATGGAAAGCGTGGTCAATATGCGATTAAAATTAAAAGATATAAAACGGGTTGTGATTAAGGTTGGAACATCTACACTCACCTACGATTCTGGCAAGCTGAATCTAGATCGGATGAAGCATTTGGTACGGGAACTGGCCGATTTGGCCCACAGCGGCCGCGAAGTTATTCTGGTTAGCTCTGGCGCCATTGCCGTGGGATGTTCGCGCCTTAAAGTTGGACAACGTCCAAAGACAACCCCAGAAAAACAAGCTTTGGCGGCTGTGGGGCAGGGCATTTTAATGCAAACTTATGAAAACTTTTTCGCTGAATATGGTTTGATTGTGGGGCAAATACTGTTGACCAAGGCCGATGTGGATAATGGTAAACGGTATGAGAATGCTGTCAATACCTTTGAAACTTTACTGAGGTATGAAGTCATCCCCATCGTCAATGAAAATGATACGGTGGCAACTGAAGAAATAGAATTTGGCGATAATGATACTCTATCTGCATACGTGGCCGAAGTGGCCAAGGCGGACTTGCTTATAGTGCTTTCTGATATTGAGGGACTATACACTGCCGATCCACGCCAGTATCCTCAGGCCAGTTTAATATCTGTAGTAGAGGAGATCACTGCTGACATTGAAAAACTAGCTAGCGGGGCAGGATCTGGTTTTGGAGTTGGGGGTATGCTGACGAAATTGCAAGCAGCTAGAATTGCTGCCGAAGCAGGTTTCCCGATGATAATTGCCAGCGGTGAAAGGCCCGGTCTGATAAAGGCGGCTATCGAAGGAAAGAAAGTAGGCACCCTCTTTTTACCACTGGCATGGCGACAGCCGGACTTCAACCGAGGAGAGATATAACATGACTGAAGTTCAAAGAAAAGGGCAAGCTGCCAAAGCGGCCAGCAAGGTATTAAGCACAGCATCATCCACCTTGAAAAACAAGGCTCTGATAGCCATGTCGGAAGAAATAATAACATCCCAACAGGGATTGCTAACTGCTAATGGGCTCGACGTCGCTGCCGGTAAGAAAAAAGGACTGTCAGCAGCCTTATTGGATCGGTTGGCTTTATCGCCGGCCCGCATTAAAAACATGGCCGAGGGGCTGGCAGCGCTGGAAAAACTGCCTGATCCTATTGGTGAAGTTATTTCGATGTGGAAACGACCTAATGGGCTTCGAATAGGGCAGATAAGGGTACCACTGGGCGTGGTGGGAATTATCTATGAAGCAAGGCCCAACGTAACTGCCGATGCCGCTGGTTTAGCATTGAAGGCAGGCAATGCCGTAGTCTTAAGAGGTGGTTCCGAAGCTATCAACTCCAATAGAGCCATTGCAATAGCCTTGCGCCGCGCTTTAGCTAAGGTGGGATTGCCGCCTGGATGTGTTGAGCTAATTGAAAACACCAGCCGAGAAGCTGCTATGTCACTGATGCGGTTGGATGAATGCTTGGATGTACTTATACCACGTGGCGGTAGCGGGCTAATCAGGGCTGTGAAGAAAAATGCCACCGTCCCAATAATTGAAACCGGTATAGGTAATTGTCATACCTATGTGCATGCATCAGCTAATTTGGAAATGGCCAAACAAATTGTGCTAAACGCTAAATGCAATCGTCCTGGTGTTTGTAATGCCTGTGAAACGTTGTTGGTGGACGCAAAAATTGCCGCTGAATTTGTACCTCTGATTGTAGCCGATTTACAAACAAATGGGGTCGAAATACGAGGATGCCCACAAATAAAAAACTTCTGTCCTGAGGTGCTGCTAGCAACGGAGGAAGACTTTCGAACAGAATTTTTAGACTATGTCGTTGCAGCTAAAGTCGTGGCCGGATTAGATGAAGCCATTGAGCACATTAATGATTATGGCAGCCGGCACTCTGAAGCTATTGTTACTTCCGATTATGCTGCAGCTCAGCACTTTTTAGACGAAATTGATGCAGCAGCAGTATATGTCAATGCATCCACCAGGTTTACCGACGGATTTGAATTTGGCCTCGGCGCGGAAATGGGAATCAGCACCCAAAAACTGCATGCCCGAGGACCCATGGGAGTAAAAGAACTTACTGCTACCAAATACATCATTTATGGTAGCGGTCAGATTCGCTAGTGATTCCTAAAGTCGAGAATTGAAGTTAATATCGATACCGATGTGCGTTATGGCAAAACTGATTAGAATAAAATATACTTTCCCACCAAAAAGTTTAACAGAAGCCTTATTAGCCCGGCGGCAAAAATAACCGCCGGGTTTCGTTATGGGTGAATATTATTCTTGCATTTAGTGCTTTAACGTGTTAACATACAACAGTAGATGATAGAACAGGGAGGATACCGAAATGGAATTGCCAGAAGGAGTATGCGATGTGCTCCCAAGCTTGGCCGAGCAACAGCGAGAAATCCTACAGGTGTTTACGAAAACATTAACCGGTAATGGATATTGGGAAGTTAAAACTCCCAGTTTTGAGCTTTATGAATCATTACGGCGCGGCTTTGTCACTGAAGAAAGCGTGTATAAATTTACAGACTACAGAGGACGAATTTTGGCTCTAAGGCCAGATTTCACATTTTCGATACTGAGGTTGGGACTTAGCCAATTATCAACTGAATCTTTACCCTGGAAGCTTTGTTATGCCGGCAATGTGTTCCGGATCGAGCAACCGGGATCCGGGAAACTACACGAAATCACCCAAGTAGGGGCAGAAATCATTGGGGCTCATGGTCGGGCAGCCGAGGCAGAAATAATTTGGTTGGCAGCCAAAAGTCTGTTGCAGATAAGCTCTAATAAATTTCAGGTGACATTGGGGGATGGTCGCGTAACCGCGGCCCTGCTGGCGGCGGCTGGCCTCGATGGTGCGCGGAAACATCAAGCTGCCGATGCTTTAAAGAGGCAAGATTTTGTGGAGTTGGACCGTTGCCTGGCCGATTCCGGAACTGGAACCGAAGTATTTCGTTGTTTGACAGAAGGAACTAAGGCGCTACCTATCGCCAAAATGTTATTGAACTCATATCAAGCGGAAACAGCATGTTTGCTAGAACAATTAGAATCATTATACCAGATTATTGCTAAAGCCAGCTTCGCAGAACAAGTGGAAATTGATTTGGGCCTTATCAAGGCTATGCCCTATTATAGCGGAATCGTATTTGAATTTTACGCCCAGACCAGTGCAGTAAGCATTGGTGGCGGTGGACGCTACGATACCTTAGCTAGCGTACTGGGGCACCGAATTCCTGCTGTGGGTTTTGCTATTAATGTGACCGAATTAGCAAAGGCAACAATTGATAATCAGGTAACAAAGGGGAAATATCGCAGTTATTTAGTGGCTACAGCGCCGACCCCGGCTGAAATTAGCCGTGGATTAGTATTCCTTTCACAGTTAAACCACAGGGGTCAAAAGGG
>DATERQ010000229.1:0-2624 GCA_035271345.1 bacterium
CACGGCCTTTACGAAGTATCCACTCGGCCCAGCGAATCAGCGGCTGAAGACGGGGTGACGGTGGCTTTGTCGCCGGATACAGCCAATTCCACCATTGGCCCAGCAGTGATCGGTGCCGAGCTGGACCGGGGAATGCTGCTCAACATTGGCCAGTATGTGGGGATCCATAATCTTACGGTAATGGATTTGTCTTTCGATGAAATCGTTGCTTTTTATAAGGGAGAGTTGGCGGAAGATGTGGCCTTGCAACGGGCAGTGCGGGTTCCAATCACTGTAAAAACGGCTCCTTTTGTGGTCGGTTTAAAAGATAATCACAATTATTGGATCTGCTCCGACGAGACTTATGACCAAGGGTTTGAATTTGCTGAGCAGGTAGGGTTAATATTTATGAGCCACTGCCAGGACCCGGATCATCTGGAACGGATGATGGGGATCGCTCAGGGCCGTCATATGTATCTTGGCCACGCCAGCGCTGCTGGCTGCGGAACCTTCGCTGATCCGATCGAAAGTATTCAGAAGGTGATAGACGCCTGCAAACAGGATAATATTACCGGCGAGTTTCTCAGCGTTCATTTGCGGGCCGGGTTGGGAAATAGGGAAGGCCTCAGCGTTGATGAGGAGGCGCAGCAGTTGATGTTCGAGGCCCTTCAAGATGGGGTCGTAGATATTATCGGCGCCGATGGTCAAAGCGATGCCACCATGAAGGGTTTTGGCGATACCCGCGATCACATCCCCTGTCTAGTAGAATTAGTGGAGCGAGGGATCTTGCCCCTGTCTAAATCCATTGCCACCCTCACTTCAAACCCGGTAAAATATGCTGCCAAGGTAACTAGAGAAGACTGGTGGACAAAGGAGTTGGGGCATCTTGGGGTTGGCGCCCGAGCCAACATAACTATCATTGACAAACATGATAAGTTAGCCACCTATACCATCTGCAACGGTCAAATAACCGCCTTTGAAAATCGGATTGTACGAAAAAGCCATGGCGCCGGGGGCTTGGTAACAAAATATGGCATTATAGACAACCTCGGTATTGGTGATATGCCCATGTTTGGCTATGCAGTGCAGTAATAGCCTCGGTTAAATGTGGTAATGATAGCGGTATATCTGGACAGTTTGGGGTGGGACAATGGGCATCCGGGGACTACTAATGGACTGGAGGTTCGAGGATGAGTTCCCAACATAGAGTGAGACCGTCTACAAGCGGTTTTATTATCATGGTTTTGTTAGCGCTGGCAGTATATGTAGTGTTGTCGGCGCTGCCCACTGGCAGCGCCTGGTTTCCCAGCAGCGAGATTGCGGCCCGGGCTAACACTAGTGGTTTTTACAAATTTTTGTGGTTCTTTAGTGACATGAACGAGGCGCAGTTCTACAATAATTTTCTCGGCGGTATATTCCTTATAATCGGCTCGGCTGTGGCCTGGTTTTTCCTCCAAAGCGGGTCTAAACTAGCCGGGTTTACCATTTGCTACAGCGATGGTGCTTATCCGGGTATACTGTTTACCCAAACCCTGGGTCTAATCTTGTCAGTTTTTGTTTTTAATTTTACTCGCTTCCTGACCCCGGAGACAGATTGGATCCCTACTTTTGTTCCCTTTGTCAGTATCCCGCCGGTGCTAGTGCTGGTGTACGGCTTTAACCTGGTCAAAGGGATTACAGCTTCAGTTCTCGGGGCCGCGCTGTGTTTTCCCTTGGCTTATTTCAGCAGCAAACTGATCATTGCCCCGTTGGAGCTTCCGGGCGTTATGTCCAACGTTGTTCCCATGTTTTTCGGCGGTTTAGTGGCAGTGGAAGTGTGCCGGCACCTGCCGTGGATGGAGCCGGAGGAGACGCCGGTGGTGGAAGAGGCTCCCGGGGCCCAGGCCGATGTTATCGACGAACAAGGGGGCGGGTCGGAAGAGGATTTGGGCTCCGCCAGCTGGTTCATCCGCCGTGTGTTGGCGGATTTTTCCGAACCGCAGTTTTACGGTAACGAGGTGGCAGGACTGTTTCTCATTATTGGCACAACCATCAGCTATTTAATGGATCCCGATAGCGTTACTTATGGGAACCAAATGTTCCCCGCTATCTTATCAGGTCAACTGTTGGCCGTGGCCATTGCTATCTATCTTTGGCATGGTCAATTGGTGCGCTGGGGTTCTTTCCCCACCTTTGTCCCTTTGGCCAGCGTTACACCCACAGTGGTCGGCGCTTTAGGCGGCACCTTTGCCAGTGTTATTCTGGGAGCGCTATTAGGGGCCGTGCTGGCACCGCCTTTTGCCGACTTAATCAATAAAAAGCTGGCTCCGGATTTCCCGCCCCTTATCGGCAACACCTTCGCTATGTTCGCCATCTCGCCGATTGCGCTCTGGATAGCCCAAGCAATTTTGGAGTGATTACCGCAACAATTCGATTTGAAAGGGAGGAGTATCTATGACCAGTTATAGAATCAAGATCGACCCCGCTCCAGACATAATGGCGGCGGTCAGACAGGGACGGTTGCACGACCCAATCGAGGGCTTTGACAGCCGGCGCACTATTATCAAAAACGGCCTGGTTGTGGATCCAGCCAATGATATCGAAGCAGTGATGGATATCGCCATTATTGGCGATACGATAACCCAACTGGAAAAGTCCATTACACC
>DATERQ010000230.1:0-6058 GCA_035271345.1 bacterium
CGCCGCCAGATTTTCCTTCAGCATGTTAGCTTCCGCCGTTAGCATTTGTTTTTCATCAGCGGCGCCGCCGGCGAAAAACTGACGGCCGCTGGGAAAAGGGCCGACATTTGCAGCCCACATTCCGGCTCCGGCGAAACGCCCATAGCCCCGTCCTCTTCCGTAACCCATGGCCCATCGACCACGCCCACCAATGGGGTTGGCATAGCCCGGGGCCGCATATCCGGCACAAAATCCCATCCGCCTGCCGCTCAAAGGGCCCATTCCGGCTGGACCGGTTCCATCACCATATGGCATCTAATTTGCCTCCTTTCGAATCCAAATATCTTCCTTATCGGTTCAGTTATAGTATATCCGAGTTATGAGCATATGTCAATAACTTTTTAAAAATAAATAGGGCCGAAATTTTTCCGCCACCGTCTGCCCCTCCAATTTCCTCGGTGCAGGCCGGATAAAACGACACTGCAATTCAAGTCTAATTAGGATAGAAATAGAACAGACCTTAATAAATTTAATGTCAGTGTTGATTTTATTAATTACTTCTGGTAAGGTAATGATAGATTACCATTAAGGGGTTGATCTTCTATGGCCTACACCACCCCGGGAACCTGCCCCGTCTGCGGCCATGAGCTGCGGGTGAACCGGCTATCCTGTAGTTTTTGTGCCACCAAGCTGGACGGCAATTTTACTGTTTGTAAATTTTGTCGCCTGCCGGCTGAACAAAGGAAATTTCTTGAGATCTTCATTAAGTGCCGCGGCAGTATAAAGGAGGTAGAAAAAGAGCTGGGAATCTCTTACCCTACAGTCCGAAATAAGCTTGATTCTGTAATTCAGTCCCTGGGCTATCAGATCGAGCCGGCGGAAGATAACAAGCACAGTAGTGCTGACGCAACGAAAATATTGGCTGCATTAGAGCGCGGCGATATTTCAGTAACTGAAGCAGTTAAACAGTTAAAGGAAAGGCCACCCCAACAATATTGAAAAGGAGCAAAGGACATGAACGAAGAAAAAATGAAAGTCCTACAGATGGTGGAAGATGGAAACATTACTGCCCTGGAAGGCCTTGAGTTATTGGAGGCAATGGAGGAAACGTTGCCGAGTAAAAAAAGCAGTCTGGCATCCCTGAAGAAATTTTTGCGCGTCCGCATCAGTTCGGAAAAAGGAAAGAAAGTAAATGTCAATCTACCCTTGGGCCTGCTGAAATTAGCCACTAAATTCTGTAGTATTGGGAACGCCTTTATCCCCAAAGAAGCTCGGTTACAACTGGAAAAGCAGGGAATTGACCTGGCCGAAATTGATTTTGAAGAATTGGTAGGCCTAATCGAGCAGGGAGGAAATGATGGTAAACTGGTGGATATCGAAGCTGAAGATGATGATGAAGGCTTGGTCAGTATTCAAGTCTACATCGAGTAGCCTTTGCTTTTTGCTGACTGTACCATGAACTTATGATATAGCTGATCGCGATTATCCAGGGTTACAGTAAAAACAGACACATCTTTACGCTCCCGGACGCTATCTAAAAATGGACTCGCCATGGGCTTGATCACACCCCAAACCGGAATTGCCAAATTCAAGCACCGGTGTACCGCTTGTTGAAATTTCAGCGCTTCATTCTCCAAAAAACCGAGTTCATCCATAATAATAAGATCAATATCTTTCTTTAAACAATCGTTGAGCAAGCTTACACCCAATGTTTCAAAGACCGTAGTAAACCTTTTTTCGATTCGCCCCTGATGAGAACGCAAAGCGATAATTCTGTTCGGTGCGGGAGCAGGCAAAGGGGATTCCTGGCTGGCGAGCAAATAAAAACCGTGCCCGATTTTACGATGGGAAAAAGGCAGGGTCTTAAAACCGCCGCTGTTAAGCTGCTTGCCGGCTAGCAACCGTTTGAGCAGAGTGCTTTTGCCCACACCGCGTTCACCGGTAAAAAATATGTTTGTATTGATACGGGCCGCCTCCTCCACCACTATCGTCAGCGCTCTTTTGCCCCGCCCTTACTTCTTATTTAATATCCAGCAGGGAAGAAACTAAGCGCGGAATCTCCGGCAATGAAGCCTGAACCTCCACTGCATCTAAATTAAAAGCAGCCTTGGGCATGCCATATATCACCGCCGATTCTTCATCTTGGCCGATTGTGCGGGCTCCTTTTTTCCGCAGGGATAACATCCCTTTAGCACCGTCGGAACCCATGCCGGTTAAGATAATACCCACAGCCCGCTCACCGGCTTCTGCCGCCACTGATTCAAACAACACATCCACTGAAGGGCAATGGCCGTTTACTTTGGCCCCTTGAAAACACTCCGCCTGATAGCCATAGCCGGACCCAACCTTTTTTATCGTCAGATGTTGGCCGCCCGGAGCCACCAACACCTGGCCCTTTTTTATCTCAGCGCCAGATTTAGCCTCACTGACCTGGAACCGCGTAGAGCGATCTAATCTCTCGGCAAACATCCGCGAGAAGACAGCCGGTATATGCTGAACGATTACAATTCCCGGCACTGTCGGCGGCAGTTCTGTTAACACACTATGGATAGCCTCGGTTCCACCAGTGGAAGCACCGATGGCTATTATGTCAATGCCCTTTTTCTTCGCCTTTTTTACGGTAACGCTTTTCCTTCCCGGCAAAACATTGGCCTGGGCAGCAATTTTCACTTTCGTAATCATATCAGCGATGAAAACATCCACTGCTTGGTCGGAGCCTGCAGCCGGTTTGGCCACAAAATCCACCGCCCCAGCCTTCAGCGCTTCAAACACAGCATCATTGATACCGCTGACGACAATCACGGGCAGGGGCTGCTCCGGCATTAACCTTTTTATGAACTCAATACCGTCCATTTTCGGCATTTCAATGTCGCAGGTCATCACATCAGGATCGTAGCGGTCAATTTTTTCTCGGGCATCAAAAGCATCGCGGGCCACAGCGACAATTTCCAACTCCGGATCAGAAGCCAGGCCCTGGGATAAAAGTTGCCTAAAAAAAGCGCTGTCGTCGACTACCAGCACCCTTATCCTCCGACCCCGGTCCATAGGACATCACCTCATACCACAAACATTAATGTATTATAGACTAATAGTCAATCGCCACTTTTCCGGCCCCTTAACCCCCGGCAATGGGGGGAAAGATGGCAATTTTATCCCCAGCCTGTACTTTATAATCTTGTTCCTGGTAAAGATTGTTGACATAATTCATCTTAATCTCTTCTGCCGGTATTCCGAGCGCCTCATGAATTTCCGACAGGGTTGTGTTGGATGCTACACTTAGGGTTAAACCTTCGCTGCCAGTCCCGCCGTGAGGATGGTAGCGACGGAGGCTAGCAAATAAGAAAACCTCTACTTCTATCATAACCATCACCTCCCAAAAATAAGAAGCTGCCCTTTTAACAGAGCAGCCTCCGGCTTGTGAACCAGTCTAGAAGTTCCAAACTTCATCCAATGCCTCATCGGGCACATCGTAAACATGGTTATGGGGCGGTAATTTCTCATGACGCATGAACTCCGGCGGCCGGTCGTCCTTATTGGTAAACCCGGCCCGCTCGTTAAAGGTTCTTTCCAGCCGCAAGATCTCCAGCCCTAAGGCAATAGTATCATCGGAATCATAATCAGTGCCTAATACAGCATTGACAGTTTCTATCATGCCTTCGTTAGCGCTGGGGATATCGGTGGTAGCAAAGGTGGTAAAGAGGCAATAGCCGGCTGAATCAACAAATGCGGTTACCGCCTGGAATATCCGAGACAACTCAATCTTACCCTCAGGATCCAAGGGGTCCAGTTTCCCTCCAACCCCTAATATTTCTGGAGCAATGGTATAGCCGGCGGTATGGTCGGCGCCCATGGTGCTGGTGATGTAGGTGATGCCAATGCCCTTGACCGCCCGTGGCTCATAAGCCGGCATACCCTGGTTTTTGACCACCGGCACCCGGGTTACACCAAAAGCCTTACCTGTAAATCCAGCCCCGTTGCCCAGAATGTGGCCCAGGGGTGATCCCTTTCCTATTTCCTCCAGCAGCCCTATCGCCGCTTCACCATCCCCGAACTCGGCCAGGCCGGCTTCCATGGCTACGCCCAGCGCCACTCCAGCTTCGATGGTATCAACACCGATGTCGTTGCAAATCCGAATCATTTCCGCAACTTGATCAAGGTCATCGACACCCAGGTTCGCGCCCAATGCCCAGGCGGATTCGTATTCGATACAAGAAACATGATCGCTTCCATCCGGTCGGGGATAGACATTGGAGCATCGTACAACACAACCGGGATGGCAAGCGTGCCCAGTCATTCCGGCGCCACCGCGCTCCTTTACTGTTTCAGCCAGATGCTCGCCGGAAATCTGTTCGGCTCCTTCAAAGACTCCGGCGCTGAAGTTTCGAGTGGGCAAACCGCCAGCCTGATTGAGGATGTTGATAAGAACAGCCGTCCCAAAACTATTGAGGGCGCCACCGGGTTTGGTAACATCATGGCTACGCAAGCCGTCAACCAGCTTTTTTTGACCGCTTTTAAAGAGATCATCAGTGAGCGGAGACAGTATTGAACCGCCTTTTTCTACTACAATAGCTTTCAGGCCCTTGCTGCCCATTACCGCACCAAGGCCACCCCGGCCGGAATAACGACTAGCCCGATATTCAGGATCGTTAAAGCAAATCCCCGCCATGGACATTCTTTTCTCGCCGGCAGGGCCAATACAGCAAATATCATGCTCCTTATACTTTTCATTTAAAATGGAAATAGTTTCGTAGGCACCTTTACCTTGCAACTCTGTTGCTTTTATCAACTCAGCCCCATCTTTACTGATCTTTAGCAGGTGAAATTCTCCCTTTTTCTGTGCTTGGCCCTCGATAACAATTGCCTGATAACCCAGGCGGGCTAAACTTTGGGAAAAAGGTGTACCAGAATTTGATTCCTTAATTCCACCAGTAAGGGGTGATTTAGCTCCAACAGAAATGCGGCCTGAGGACGGGGCCGCCGTTCCCGTAACAATACCGGGAGCAAAGATGAGTTTATTGTTTATCCCCAGCGGATGGCACTCTGGGTTGACTTCATCGAAAACAAGGTTTGAGGTCAAGCCTCGTCCGCCCATTTTCCTGTACTTGATAGGAGTTGTAGAAATACTGACTGTCGCATCGGTCATATTCACCCTAATTAGGCTAGCCATACTAAGATTCCCTCCTTTTATTGTTTACCACTCAGGGAGGAACCAAAAAAGACTCGGGCACCACCTCCATGGAAAGGTTTTTGCAAACTCCTTTCCAAATACGGGAGGCATACCGGTTTCCCGGATTATGCCCATGGGCTGCACACCATGGGAAAATTTTTTTCCGGTAGGTGTTGCAACTCGGAGTCTTGTGGCTAGTAGGTTGTAGTATTAATTATATCAGAACATTGAGCAAAGATGCAAGTTGAGTTTTTATTCATCATTGGGGCCACAATTACACCCTAAAGCCAGATAAACAATAAAGAGACGACCCCCGGTAAGCCACCGGCTGTCGCCTCTTAATTTAGAATGAGTTTTTTCGTAATCTGAGTCCGCGCTTAAAAAATAGGGGTTATATTTTTATCGAAACCAGTAGACGCTGATCCAGTGGGGATAATAATTTCCATAGTAGCCGGGGCTACCCCTTAAGCCGCGCAGAATTTCTTGCGCATGATCAGGTTTAGCCAGCGGCTGGAGGTAAAGAGAGCCTTGGTCAAACCGTTCCAGCCTTAAAAACAACAGTTCTTCTCCTGACGGCGAAGGGGTGGGGTAATAATCGGCTGTGGAGGCAGGGCCCGACGTAAGGGCCTTTACCCCTCCCTCTTCATCCAGCTGGTAGATCCGCTGCTGGGGGACCATGACCCCCGGTAAATCATTAAGATTTGAAACCTGTTCTGCCTCGGGGCCCCGGCAAAACAGCACGCTTGCCCCAGCGCCTGGCAGCCACACCGGCTGGGAATCCACCTGGCCATCCTGCCCGCGGTCAGCAATCTGGCCTGTAACTAAATCTACTATTTCCAGCCGTTTGTTAGAAACCAGATCGCGTCCGACCCCGGCGATGGAGGCCAACTGTTGGCCAGTGGGGGAAAATGC
>DATERQ010000231.1:0-9812 GCA_035271345.1 bacterium
CTAATGCGGTTTTAAGTGTGCAAAATTTCATCCATGTTCTGTTGGGCACCGAACTTTTTGATGGATTTTCCCCGGAAACCTTGATGGAAGTGTTTCATCACCTTAATCATAAGGTCAGACAATACAATCAGGGTCAGATTATTCATCTACAAAACGAAGTTTGTGAGTCCATGGATTTTATCTTGACGGGAAAAATCTCGATTCAAAAGATAGATGAAGAAGGGAATGTATTAAAGGTAACTGAATTTAGGGACGGAGATATTTTGGGGGCGAATTTATTGTTTGCCGCCAGTAATGCCTATCCCATGACTATTGTCGCTGAATCAAATGCAATTGTTCTCCAGCTATATAAACAATTGGTTTTAGATCTGACGCAAAAAAGCCCTGCGTTTACGGCGGCATTACTGGCTGAGGTCTCAAACAAAGCCTTAATTCTAACCGGCAAGATAGACACGCTGTCTTTTAAGACGATTCGGGAACAAATTACTGACTTCTTGAGTTATCAATATCATCTGCAACAAAGCAATGTGATTGAGCTCAAGATGTCGAAAAAAGATCTGGCGGAGAGATTTGGCGTTCAAAGAACCTCTCTCAGTCGGGAATTAAGTAAAATGCGCCGGGAGGGATTGGTTGAATTCGATGCCAGGACCATTACTATCAAGAACCCGGCCAGGCTATAAGCTATGTTGTTCTTTGGATTCGGTTCTATAGTTCAGTTTTGATAGCCTGGTAGTACAAAAAGGCTGTTGGTATAGTGCAGTAAATTGCCACTAGGCCACAGCCTTTTCTGTTGCCGGGTCGGATCTATCTCTTGGGTTCCTGGATGCCAGCCACAATTCCGACCCGAGTTAAAGCTAAAGCCAAGCTACCGCCCAGGACTGCCCCAGCTCCGGAACTAATGATGAAAGGCGGGATAAAAAAGAATGCAGTTGCTTCTTGGCCGAGCAGGTAACGGACGATGGGTACCGAGAGAAGGGCTCCCAACACTCCGGTGCCAAAAACTTCCCCCGCTAAAGCAGCAGCCAGCTTTCCCCGGCTCCAGCGGTAAGCCAGGCCGGCTAAAAGGGCGCCGACCATACTGCCGGGGAAGGCCATAAGAGTACCCAGGCCCAGCAGATTTCGTAGCAATGCGATAACGAAGGCCACTGTCGCAGCGTTGGCGGGGCCAAGAAAGACTCCGGCTAAAACATTGATCGCATGTTGAACTGGATAAGCCTTCGCTAATCCAGCCGGAAACCATAATGTGCCCGCAGTAGCGGTACCAATCGCAACCAAGACAGCCATCAAAACCAGTTTGTGAATATGCGTTCTCATGGGGCTTCTCCTTACCACGTTAATTGGTTACAATTATTGGCGGCTAATGATATTGTAGCATACAAAAGTCGAAAACTGAAACAGTGTCAGTTATCTATTTGGTTACTAAAACGTTATCAATTAAGCGGGTGTTCCCCAAGTTAACGGCCAAGGCCAGTAAAGTTTGGCTGCCGATGGTATCCACCGGGGCCAAAGTGTCCGGATCACAAACAGAGATGTAGTCTATCGCGGCTCTTGGTTCGCTATCAATTTCGGCGGTCATGGCTTTGTGAACTATACCGGCATCCTGTTCACCAGCCTCGATAAGACGCTTGCCAATTTGTAGGGCCCGATAAAGCACGGTAGCCCGAGCCCTATCGGCGGCAGTAAGATATTCATTGCGGGAGCTGATGGCCAGACCATCGTCTTCACGTACTGTGGGTAGGCAAACAATTTCCAGCGGCATGTTTAAATCTTTTACCATCTGTTTTATAACCACAGCCTGTTGGAAATCTTTCAGGCCAAAGTAGGCCCGATCCGGTTGGATAATGTTAAATAACTTGGTGACAACGGTAGCAACACCGCGAAAATGTCCGGGCCGGGAGGCGCCGCAGAGGGTTTCGGTGACGGTATCCAGCATCACCCAGGTATGGAAGCGGTCGGGGTACATTTCTTGGGCTGTGGGCATAAAAATAGCATCGACTCCGGCTTCTTGGCAAGATTTGCGGTCTTTTTCCAAATCCCGTGGGTAACGGTCGAGATCTTCTTGGGGACCAAATTGGGTTGGGTTGACGAAGATACTCACAGTGACGACATCATTTTGCTTGCGGGCTCCTTCTACCAGGCTCAGGTGTCCTTTATGCAGATACCCCATAGTAGGCACTAACCCGATGCTTTTCTTTTTGCTTTTTTGGGTTGCTATATATCGGCGCGTGTCGCTGATGGTTGCCAGTAGCTCCATTGCAACTGAATCCTCCTTATTGTAGCTGATATTTAAGGGGAAAGCGGCTAGCTTCTTAAGACTGTCATCCTGAGGCAGTAGACGAAGGATCTTACCGGCTTTGGAATGAAGGTGTGTTTAAGATCCCTCGCTTCACTTCGTTCCGCTCGGGATGACAAACAAGAAGGCTTGATGACAAACAGGAAGGCTCGATGACAAACACGAAGGCTCGATGATAAACACGAAGGCCCGATGACAAACAAGAAGGCCTGATGACAAACAAGAAGGCCCGATGATAAACAAGAAGGCCGATGACAAAAACAAAAGATTCGGATGACGCTATCAACCCGGCCTGGGCCGGATAAATTCTAGGATTCTAGCCGCTAACTGCCCCTTGGTAACGAAACTGATTCTGGTAAAGGTTGTAATAAAAGCCTCGGGCAGCTAGCAGTTCCCGATGGGTTCCCCGTTCAATGATGCGGCCTTGATTGATAACTAAGATCAAATCGGCGTTTTGAATGGTACTGAGCCGATGGGCAATGACAAAAGTGGTGCGGTTTTGCATGAGGTTTACCATGGCATGTTGGATTTGGAGTTCGGTTCGGGTATCGACGCTGCTGGTGGCTTCATCTAAAATTAGTATCGCCGGATCGGCTAAGATGGCGCGGGAAATGGACAACAGTTGGCGCTGACCTTGGCTTAAGTTGCTGCCATCATGAGACAGCACAGTATCGTAACCTGCCGCCAATCGTAAAATAAAAGGTTCGGCGTGGGCTAGCTGGGCTGCCTGTTCCACTTCGGTGTCGGTGGCGGTCAATTTACCGAAGCGGATGTTGTCACGTACTGTCTCTGAAAACAAGTGAGTGTCTTGCAAGACGATGCCCAAGGTTGAACGCAATGATGATTTTTTTACTTGACTAATATCATGATCATCGATAAAGATGTGACCTTGGTCCAATTCATAAAAGCGAGCCAGCAGATTGACAAAAGTGGTTTTGCCGGCACCGGTGGGTCCCACCAGGGCGATAAGCTGGCCGGGTTCAACGGTCAGGTTTATGTCTTTAAGTACAGTAACAGCGGGTTCATAAGCGAAGGTTACGTGCTGGAATCGAACTTTTCCCTTTGCAGAGGCAAGAGTAAGACCACGCTGCTCCGTTTCTTCTTCTGGTTTTTCGTCCATGATTTCAAATACCCTTTCAGCACCGGCCAAAGCCGACTGCATGGTGTTAAATAAGTTGGCCAATTCATTTAACGGGCGGGTAAACTGGCGTGAATATTGAATGAAACTAGCGATAACCCCGACTGTTACCACTCCTTTGGTGGCTAACAGCCCCCCGGCGCCGGCCACAATGGCAAAGCTAATGCTGCCGAACATATGCATCAGTGGGGGAATTATCCCGGCACAAATCTGGGCTTTGGTACCCGTGCGGCGCAACTGATCACTGACGGCGGTAAATTCGGCTATCATTTTTTGTTCGCGAACAAATACCTTTACCGCGCGCTGACCGGTGAGGGTTTCTTCTACAATTCCGTTTAGTTGTCCCAGGTTTTCTTGTTGGCTTACAAAGAAGCGGCGGGTGCGGCGGGCGATCAGTCTCACCAACAGCATGATCAGCGGCACTACTGACAGGCTGACGACGGTTAAAAGGGGGCTTAGCCAGACCATGGCAGTAAAGGTGCCGACAACTGCAATTATCCCTGAGAATATCCGCGTCAGGCTAGTGCTTAACGCCAAGTTAATATTCTCAATGTCGTTTGTTATGCGGCTCATAAGTTCTCCATGGGCTTGACGGTCGAAAAATCGCAGGGGTAGGGCTTGCATCTTGCTAAACAAATCGTTTCTTAGCAGAAGTATTGTGTCTTGGGCGCTGCTGGCCATGATATATTGTTGCAGCCAAGTGGCGCCGGCGCCAAGGATGTAAACAGCCACCATAACAAGGGAGAGGTGGGTTAAACCGGCCAAATCCCCTGGCTCAATATAATTATCGATGGCAAGTCCGATAAGGTAGGGGCCGGTTAAGGTTGCTGCCACTGCCACCAGAACCAGGAAAAATACTGCCAGCAATGCTGTCCGCTGCTGTCGGAGATAGGCCCACAGTCGGCGGCTGGTTCCTTTTACGTCTTTGGCTTTCGCCTCAGGCCCAAAGGCAAGGCGGTGACGGCCGCCTAGACCTGGTCTGGCTGGTTTTAGGGAAAGGGTTGGACTCTTGGTCCTGTTTTCAGGCACCGATGTCAGCCCCCTCCCTCACTTGTGAGTGGTAGATATCTTGGTAGATAGGGCTGCTGTCAAGAAGCTGTTCATGAGTGCCGACAGCTTCTATTTGTCCATCTTCCAGCACAATAATCTTGTCGGCATGAATGACGCTACTGATTCGTTGGGCAATAATGATGCGGGTGCTCTTTGTCGGCAGATTGGCCACTGCTTCTCTTATCCGAGCCTCCGTACCCATGTCCACGGCGCTGGTGCTGTCATCCAAAATAAGGATAGGGGGCTTTTTGATCAGGGCACGGGCAATAGCCAGCCTTTGTTTTTGACCGCCGGATAAGTTGACCCCTCGTTGTCCCAGTTGCGTGTCGTAGCGATCGGGCAGAGCAGAAATAAAATCATTGGCTTGGGCCGCAGACGCTGCCATCATTACTTCTTCATCAGTAGCTTCCTCCCGGCCCCACTTAATATTGTCCTTGATGGAGCCTGAAAACAGTGTGGCTTCTTGCAAAACCATGCCAATACCGGATCGCAGTGTTTCCAGTTTAATAGTTCTCACGTCTTCGCCGTCTACCAATACCCTGCCGGCGCTGGGATCATAGAGCCGCGGTATTAGCTGCACTAAAGTGGATTTGCCGGCCCCAGTGGCGCCCAGGATAGCCACTGTAGATCCCGGTTCCACCGTAAATGAAATATCCTTTAATACTGGCGGGCCGCCCATACCGGGATAACGAAAAGAAACATGATCGAATTTTATTTCACCTTTCCTGATCGGCTTGTCTTTTGCTGTGGGCAGATCGCCAATGTCCACTTCGGCCGCCAGCACCTCATTGACCCTGGTGGCTGAGACTTGAGCGCGGGAAAACATCACGAACACCATGCCCACCATCAGCATGGAAAATAGAATTTGGGTCATATAATTGATGTAGGCCATGATTTGGCCCGCTTTCATCTGGCCTAAATTTACTTGGATTCCACCCAACCAAATAACAGCGACGATACTAAAATTCATAAGGAGCATCATAATAGGCATGGCTAAGGCAATAATGCGGGCCGCCTGTACGGTAATATCGCGCAGACGTTGGCTGGCTAAGCCAAAGCGGGACCGCTCTTGATCGGCTCGAACGTAGGCCTTGACTACCCTAATGCCGGCCAAATTTTCCAGCATAACGGCGTTGACCCGGTCGAGGCTTTGTTGGGACTGGGTGAATAGGGGCAAGGCTCTTCTGGCGACAACAACCAACAGTATAAGTAAAATGGGTATGGAAACCAATAAAATTGTAGCTAAACGGGCGTTAATAGTAAGGGCCATCACAATACCGCCCACGGACATCAGCGGCGCCCGCACCAGCATGCGCAGCGAGATCATAACTGCGTTTTGTATTTGCACCACATCATGCGTAAGCCTGGTAATTAAAGAAGAGGTTTTAAATCGATTGAGATTGGCAAAAGAAAAGGACTGCACCTTTTCAAATAAGGCCGTTCTCAGGTCGGCCCCGAAACTCTGGCTGGCAATGCTGGCGGCTATGGTACAGCCGATCCCGCCCGCCACTCCTATTAAAGCGATACCCACCATTTTCAGACCGGTATGGATGATAAAGGCCACATCGCCGGTCTCTATTCCTTGGTCCACAATAGTCGCCATTAGTTTTGGTTGCCAAAGGTTGCTCGCTACTTCCACCAACATCAGGAAAGGTGCCAGCAGGGCAGCTTTCCAATGCGGGCGGAGGAATTTATAAAGTCTGCTCAAATTGTGGTCCGTCCTTTCCTTTCCGGTCCGGGCAAAAACTGCTTTGCCGTTTAGCTTGTAATAGATTTGGGATCGTTGGCATGGGCCTGGGCTTGCTGGTAAGATATCAACCCTTGCCGGTATAAATTTGACAATGCCTGATCCATAGTAATCATACCATGTTGGGCCCCGATTTGAAGCATAGAATTGATTTGGTGCGTGTCCCCTTCACGGATCAAGTTGCGGATGGCCGGGGTGGCCATCAGAATCTCTTGAGCCAGTACGCGTCCGGGCCCTTGCCTTCGGGGAATTAGCTGTTGGCAGACGATGCTCACCAGGACATTGGATAGCTGCAATTTAATTTGGTTTTGTTGGTGCGGAGGAAAAACATCCACGATGCGGTCAACTGTTTGGCTGGCCCCGGTAGTATGAAGGCTGGATAGAACCAAATGGCCTGTTTCAGCAGCGGTGACGGCGGTGGAAATGGTCTCCAAATCACGCATTTCACCGATTAAAATCACATCTGGGTCCTCTCTTAGAGCAGCTCGCAAACCAGTGGCGAATGATTCTGTGTCGACCCCAACTTGCCTTTGGTTGACAATACTTTTTTGGTGGCGATGGACAAATTCAATCGGTTCTTCCAAGGTAATAATATGGGTACTGCGAACTCGGTTTATGTTATCCACTAAAGCTGCCAAAGTGGTGGATTTACCGCCACCGCTGGGGCCGGTGACCAGCACCAGCCCCTTGGTTTTCCGAACCAGCCCAGTTAAAATTCCTGGCAGGCCCAATTGCTCCAAAGTAGGGGGGTCTGAAGCTATAATTCTAATGGCAAGGGCATGGTGGCCCTGCTGTTTAAAAGCATTGACCCGAAATCGCCCTAATTTAGCTAGGGAGAAGGAAAAGTCCAATTCCCCCAACTGTAGATATTGTTCCCATTGGGCCGGGGACATGATCTTCTGAGCCAAGGCCAAGGTATCAGCAGGAGTTAATAGCCTACCCGAATCGGGGATCAAAGAGCCATCGATACGAAACATCGGCGGTACCCCGACAGTTAAGTGGATATCGGAAGCCTGATGGTCAAATGCTTGTTGGAGAAATTTTGTTATCGATAGCATGATGGCATGCCCTCCTTTCGCTAGCCGGTTGTCCCCTGTTAGCAGCATCTTCGGCTTTTGGTTCCAGGCCGGGGAACGATCCTCCCGCGTGCGCCTTCAGGATGACAGTATAAGTAAGCCTTCTGGTCAATTCCTTACCAACATACTTTAACCAAACACTAGCTTTTCCCTGCTTGCAAGGGTACCGGCACAAGTTATTGGGAACCGGTTTGAGTTCAAGCCCAGAACTGGGCTCGTTTAAATAAATACAGCCAAGTGACGGGACTAAAGTCCTAGATTAACTGGGCAAAAAGCCTTGTTATCTGTGGTTTAATAAGGTATCATTAGGGGCAAATGAACAAAACCAAAATTTTGCTTTTCGCCTATGACTGGTAGGGGATTTGTGCTTTGGACTGAGCAACGGTATGTTTTAAATCAGGATTTTTTAAGCTGGCCTATTATTAGCTTAACTTACTTTGGGACGAAAGGGTGGCTTTGTTGGTTTTACTGCTTTTAGCTAGTATCATTTTATATTGGATATCCGGGGTGAACTACCTCCTGTTTCATGCCATTGTGGAGGGATTTGCCATTGTGGTGGCGGCTTTGATATATGTGTTGGCTACCAATACATATCGCCACACTAAAAACGATAGCTTTAGGTTTTTAGGCATTGCTTATTTGCAGGTGGCTATTTTGGATTTTGTTCACACCCTCACTTACAAAGGGATGGGGGTTTTCCCGGGTTTTGGCTCTGATGTGCCGGCCCAGCTTTGGATCGCCGGCCGCATGTTGGAAGCGGTATCATTAGCCCTGGTCCCAGTTTTATTTCGCAAAAAAATAAACCAGCGCCTTGTCTGGTTAGGATATGGTGCGGCGACAACTGCTGCTCTAGTCAGTATTATGGTGTTTCCAGTGTTCCCGGTCTGTTTTATTGAAGGTATTGGCCTAACCCCCTTTAAAGTAATCAGCGAATACATGATTGTTGTTATCTTGCTAGGCGGCGCCTGCCTATTACACCGGCATAAAGAATACTATTCGCTAGATTTATTCAATTCGGTCGGGCTGGCGATGATTGTTACAGCCTTATCTGAACTCGCGTTTACGCTCTATACCGATGTCTATGGAGTCACCAACATGGTGGGGCATATGCTGAAAATTGTTTCCTATTATTATGTTTATGCCGGTGTGTTGCTGGAGGGCATTGATAAGCCATACCGGTTGGTGGCGGTGGAACTTAGAGACGAAGCGATGCAAGATCCCCTTACCGGCCTTTACAATCGCCGGGGGTTGGATGAGTTGCTTCGGAAACAGTTGGGGCGGGTGTCCCGGGGTAGAGAAAGTTTGGGTATGCTGATGATCGACTTGGATAATTTCAAACACATTAACGATCATTATGGTCATCTGGTGGGAGACAGTATTTTAATTCAGTTTGCGGACTTATTGGGAAAGAATGTTCGCAAACGTGATTTAGCTGGTCGTTATGGCGGCGATGAATTTATTGTGCTGCTACCAAATGTGGATTCAGAAATGGTAGTGGCGATAAAACAACGAATTGAAATTGCGGTCCAGGCTTGGATTGGGAACGATGAGAGGCTAAAAAGGCTTGGTATCAGCATCGGGACAGCGTTATTGAAATCCGGGCAAGACGTCGATGAAAGCACTTTGATTAAGATGGCCGATAAAAGCATGTACGAGGCTAAAAGAGAGAAAAAGGCCACACCCCGTGCCCCATTCTTTTTTGACTAGCCCAGTATTTCCTTAAAAATTTCAAAAACCGACCGCAGCACCCTCTTGCAAAGTGCCAGCTTTATAGAGTATAATAAGGTTGCCGAGCGGAAGTAGCTCAGTGGTAGAGCATCGGCTTCCCAAGCCGAGGGTCGCGGGTTCGAATCCCGTTTTCCGCTCCATTGGTATCTCTAATCGATCTTTCGGGAAAGGTATAAAAACAATATCCCCATGCCGCCGGGAATCCCGGGCTTGTGGTCAGGGACATAAGGCGGCTTATTTTTGGCCAAAAGCAGGTGAATAAATGGTTTTAGTTACCGGTGGTACCGGACATATTGGCAACGTACTTGTCCGAAAATTGGCCCGAGTGGGACAAAGGGTTCGGGTTTTAACGCTGCCTGGTGAATCCCCGGCTCCGTCGCGGACTTTGGGGGTCGAGTATGTTCCTGGTAATGTTCTCGATCTAAACAGTTGTCGCCGCGCAATGGCCGGGGTTGAGCTGGTATACCATTTAGCCGGTATTATCGCCATTGCCCCTGGCAGCGAAAAACACATGTGGAACGTAAATGTTAACGGTGCCCGCTTGGTGGCGCAAGCCGCAACTGAAACTGGAGTAAGGCGGTTGGTTCATGTGGGTTCGGTCCATGCTTTGGCCCGCCGTTCGAACCAACTGGTGGATGAAAAGGCGGGGCTTGCCCTGTCGGCGCCGCCGGAACATTATGACCGCACTAAAGCTGAAGGTGTAGCTGCCGCCCTTGGCATGGCCAAAACTGGTCTTGAGGTGGTAGTGGCTTGCCCGAGCGGTATTATCGGCCCCCATGA
>DATERQ010000232.1:0-4232 GCA_035271345.1 bacterium
GGTCAGGATGAAGATGTTCCCACCATTGGCCTACTGACAACAATTATCTGTAACGCTGATCTCTCTGACGATTTCGTTTATGAAGTGACCAAAATTATCTATGAAAGTGGCTATCAAAAGGATACCTACGCTAGTTCAGAAGCTGCTGGGTGGCCCAAAGTATGTAACATTGAAGAAATAGTTGATGCGACAAGTATACCCTTACATCCCGGGGCCCAGAAATACTTCGAGGAAAAAGGCATTACTTTTTAGTTTAGGGCGAGCAGATAGAGGAGGGGTATCCTCCTAACTCCTTGTTCCTAGAAGAAAAACCCTTGTTCAGTGGGGGTTTTTCTTCTAGGGCATTAATTGCTTCCAAAGAGAAAAAATCGGCTACAATGTGTTATTTCTTGATTCTTGAGGGAAACCATTAGCTATCCTAAAATTGGATAGTTGGAATAGTGTCTATAACATTTATTTCTTATATGAATTGTTGACATGAACAGAGGAACGGGATAATATTAAAATGTAAGTGCAATACATTCAAAGGCGCGGTTGCGATAGACATTAGGGGGTCACAGGCAGCTGGGCCTTTTATTTCCATGTTGGCACAGTTCATCCTGGCTTGGCCAGGATAGAATAAAGTTTGGTCGGCGTAATAAGTTTTTACAAGGTAAAATTAAACAGGCAGCCGCTTTTGAGTACGGGTATAGTTGGGAAAAACAGATGCTATCGGGGAAAAGGAGGCTAGCCCACATGGTTACCAACGCGAATGTTTCGGCGGCTATGACAATCAAGTTGGGTAACGCGATGCCATCAAGGCCGGAATTTGTCGAGGGAATCCGTCGGGCCCCGGACCGTGGTTTTAGGCTGTCCAAGGAGCAAACTAAGATAGCCCTTAAGAATGCACTGCGCTATGTGCCGGAAGAATTGCACGAACAGTTAGCGCCGGAATTTATGGAAGAGCTAAAAACCAGGGGCCGGATCTATGCTTATCGTTATCGGCCGGAGGGCCGCATTTATGGCAAGCCCATCGATGAATATCAGGGTAAATGCCAGGCGGGGAAGGCATTCCAAGTGATGATCGATAACAACTTGGACTTTGAAGTGGCCCTCTATCCCTACGAGTTAGTTACTTATGGGGAAACAGGTAGAGTGTGCCAAAATTGGCTTCAGTACCGCTTAATAAAGAAATACTTAGAGGTTCTCACCGAGGACCAAACCTTGGTGGTGGCATCAGGCCATCCGGTGGGTCTTTTCCCTTCCAAGCCCACAGCTCCACGAGTAATCATTACCAATGGCCTTATGGTGGGAATGTTTGATAATCAACAGGATTGGGAGATAGCGGCCCAGATGGGCGTGGCCAGCTATGGCCAAATGACTGCTGGCGGCTGGATGTACATTGGCCCACAAGGAATTGTTCACGGCACCTTCAACACTCTGCTCAATGCGGGCCGGTTAAAACTCGGTATCCCTCAAGACGGCGACCTGCGTGGAAAGCTATTTGTTACTTCAGGCCTGGGCGGCATGAGTGGTGCCCAACCGAAAGCAGTGGAAATCGCGCGCGGAGTTGGCATTATAGCAGAAGTTGATTATTCCCGGATCAAAACCCGCTATGATCAGGGCTGGGTCAGCAAAGTTTCTTCCGATTTGGAAGAAGTGTTTGCCCTTGCAACTGAATTCATGGATAGAGAGGAGCCCGTATCCATTGCCTACCACGGCAATATAGTAGATTTACTAGAGTATGCCGTGGACAACAAAATTCACATTGATCTTTTATCAGACCAAACCTCGTGCCATGCTGTTTACGATGGCGGCTATTGCCCCCAAGGATTAACTTTTGAGGAGCGAACGGAGCTCCTCACTAACGACAGGGCCCGGTTTAAACAGTTGGTGGATGACAGTCTCAAGCAACATTTTCAGCAAATAAAGGCCTTGGTAGATCGCGGAACCTACTTCTTTGACTACGGTAACTCTTTTCTAAAGGCAGTCTATGACGCCGGTGTAAAGGAAATTGCCAAGAACGGTGTCGATACCAAGGACGGATTTATCTTCCCCTCTTACGTGGAGGATATCATGGGTCCAATGCTGTTTGACTATGGCTATGGCCCCTTCCGCTGGGTCTGTTTGAGTGGTAAACACGAGGATTTGATCAAGACGGACCAGGCTGCAATGGAATGTATCGATCCCGATCGCCGTGGCCAAGACCGTGATAACTATATTTGGATTCGAGATGCAGAGAAAAACAAGCTCGTGGTGGGGACCCAGGCTCGAATTTTATATCAGGATGCGGAAGGCCGGGTAAAGATTGCTTTAAAGTTCAACGATTTAGTCCGGCAAGGTGAAATTGGCCCAGTGATGTTGGGCCGCGATCATCATGATACCAGCGGGGTGGATTCTCCTTTCCGGGAAACTGCCAACATAAAAGATGGCAGCAATGTTATGGCTGATATGGCCACCCATTGCTTTGCTGGCAATGCTGCTCGGGGAATGAGCCTGGTGGCGCTTCACAATGGCGGCGGCGTCGGCATTGGGAAAGCCATCAACGGTGGCTTCGGCTTGGTACTGGACGGTAGCCAACAGGTAGATGATATTATCAAATCAGCCCTTCTTTGGGATGTTATTGGGGGCGTGGCCAGGAGATCTTGGGCCCGGAATCCCCATTCCATCGAAACTGGGGCCGAATTTAACCGCCAGTATGCTGGCCGGGGGCATATCACCCTCCCCTATGTAGCCGATGATGAAATGGTGGCGCAGTTGGTGGATAAGGAACTTGCGTGATTGTTGCCAGTAGAAATGGGGTGGAGCGGTGCAACGGTGCAAACACGATCTTTTGATTACAAATATAGGGCAGCTGGTGACTCCCGAAGGCGAAAAAGCCCGTAAGGGCCCGGAACAGGGCCAAATCCGGATTTACAAGGACGCCTATGTAAGGATGAAAGATGGCCTTGTTGACGAAGTCGGAACCATGGCCCAATTGCAGGCTGAACAGTTAGCCGGGGAAAAGGTAATAGATGCTAGAGGCTCTTTAGTTACCCCCGGGCTAGTGGATCCCCATACCCACCTTATCTTTGCCGGCTGGAGGCAAAAAGAACTGGCCCTCAAGTTAAAGGGGGTAGGCTATCTAGAGATTCTCAAGCAGGGTGGCGGCATTTTAAATACGGTGAGAAACACCAGAGCGGCCAGTGCGGAGCAGTTAAAGGAGCTAGCGGAAAGAATATTGAACCGCATGTTAACCCGCGGGGTAACCACCTGCGAGGCCAAAAGCGGTTACGGTTTAGATTTAGAGAATGAACTGAAGTCCCTTCGGGTAATAAAAAAACTGAACGAAGATCACCTGGTAGATGTAGTACCCACTTTTATGGGGGCTCACGCTGTCCCTCCGGAATACCAGGGCCGGTCAGCGGACTTTGTTCGTTTAATCAAAGAAGAGATGATACCAGAGGTAGCACGGTTAAGGTTAGCAGAATTTAATGATGTCTTTTGCGAGCAGGGAGTTTTTGACCTGGCAGAATCAAAAGAGATATTGGAATGTGGGAAGGAATATGGGCTAATTCCAAAAGCCCATGCTGAAGAAATAACCGCCTTAGGTGGCGCCAGCATGGCAGCTGAAGTGGGAGCCATTTCGGCTGAACATCTTATACATGTCACCGATCAAGGGATAGAAGATATGAGCGAAAGCGGTACCATCGCCGTATTGTTACCAGCTACCTCTTTAAACTTGGGGGCGCAATTTGCCCCGGCCCGGAATATGATTGCCGCCGATGTTCCCACCGCTTTATCCACGGACTTTAATCCGGGTTCCTGTCCCACAGACTCCCTTCAGTTGGTAATGAATTTGGCCTGCATGAAATATAAAATGACACCGGAAGAAGTCTTAACAGCGGTGACCCTAAATGCGGCGGCAGCCATTAATAGAGCTGATTCTATTGGCACTATCGAGCCAGGGAAACAGGCTGACCTAGTTATTTGGGATGCGCCAGATTTGGAATTTATCATGTATCGGTTTGGTACTAATCTTGTTAACACAGTAGTGAAAAAGGGGCAGGCGTACGCCGTCCCCCAAACTTTGGAACCCATTTTCAATTAAGCATTCCTGTAATCAATGAAAATGGTCTTTGAAAAAACAATAACCTCCAGATATGATTAATGTGTGCTCTGAAACGCACAAAAATCATAAAACCGGAGGTTATGAGCAATGAAGAAAAATAGTACCTGCAAATTAGAAGCAATAACCCCAGAAACATTGATAG
>DATERQ010000233.1:0-3611 GCA_035271345.1 bacterium
TTGTATGCCCGCCCTATACTGCCTTGGCCACCGTTAACCGCGAACTGGAAGGGACAAATTTGGTCTTGGGGGCCCAGGATTTATTTTGGGCTGATCATGGGGCTTATACCGGGGAAATATCGGCCCCAATGTTGAAAGATGTAGGCGCGGCCTATGTTATTGTGGGTCATTCAGAACGGCGAACCCACCAACAAGAAAACGACCAATTAATTGCTAAAAAATTAGCGGCAGCGTTTTTCTCAGCCTTAACCCCGATCTTATGTGTGGGGGAACAATTGAGCGATCGCGAACGCGGTCGGGCCGAAGCAGTAGTCCAGAAGCAGTTGGAAGAAGACCTTAACCGGCTTGATGCCAACCAAGTGCGACAACTGGTAATTGCCTATGAACCGATATGGGCCATTGGCAGTG
Organism: bacterium; assembly: GCA_035271345.1. GTDB lineage: Bacteria > Bacillota > DTU030 > DUMP01 > DUMP01 > DUNI01. The sequence goes on from DATERQ010000233.1 coordinate 409, forward strand.
GCCGCTCGGCGGAGGTGGCTGACGCGACCCATATGGCCAAAACGATCCGGCATCTGGTGGAAAACAAATTTGGCCTTGAGGCCGCCAACTGGGTTAGGATATTGTATGGCGGTAGCGTTACTAGGGCTAACGGCGACGAATTTTTAAACCAGACTGATATCGACGGTGCCTTGGTGGGCGGCGCTAGTCTTAAAGCCGAGGATTTTGCTGCTATTATCAAAGCAGCCGCAAGTTGAAAGAGGGGACAATTACTTTGCTACAGCCAGTGGTTTTAATCGTAATGGATGGCTGGGGTTGTGCTCCCGCGGGCCCGGGGAATGCCATTGCTCTAGCACAGACCCCTAATATGGATCGGTATTATCGACGGTTCCCCAATACGGTCCTAAATGCGTCTGGTGAAGAGGTGGGGTTGCCGCCGGGGCAAATGGGCAATTCTGAGGTGGGGCACCTTAACCTTGGTGCGGGCCGGATAGTGCACCAAGATTATTCTCGTATTAATATGGCTATTGACCGGGGAAGTTTTTTTACCAATCCGGTATTAAATCAGGCGTTGATTCAAGCCCAGGGGCATAGCCTTCACCTGATGGGTTTGGTTTCCGACGGCGGTATCCACAGCCATAGCAATCATGTTTATGCTTTGTTGGAACTGGCAAAGAAACATGAATTGAAACATGTGTTTGTGCATGCTTTTTTGGATGGCCGCGATGTGGCACCCACCAGTGCCAGCGTTTACTTGTCAGCGCTGGAAAAGAAAATGGCGAAGCTAAATCTGGGTACCATTGCAACTGTCAGCGGTCGCTACTTTGCTATGGATCGGGATTGTCGTTGGGATCGGACTGCTTTAGCTTATCGCGCCCTTGTCTATGGGGAGGGCAATAAGGCTGCATCTGCAGTTGAAGCAGTGACCTTGGCCTACCAGCGGGGAGAAACTGATGAATTTGTTCGACCTACGGTGTTGCAGACTGAAGAGGGTCGGCCCCAGGCTCAGATAAAAGACGGCGACGTGATTATATTTTTCAATTTCCGGCCTGACCGGGCCCGCCAGTTGACCCGAAGTTTTGTTAACGATGGTTTTAACCAGTTTAACCGCGGGGAAATGGCACCAACTGTGCATTTTGTTTGCTTTACCGAGTATGACCATACTATTTCGGCTCCGGTGGCTTTTGCCCCGGAAAGACTCACCGATACCTTAAGTGAATTTGTGGCTCGGCGGAAGTTAAAGCAGCTTCGGATTGCAGAGACGGAAAAATATGCCCATGTTACCTTCTTTTTTAATGGCGGGGTGGAAGAGCCATACCCTGGGGAGCTACGGCGCTTGATTCCATCGCCCCGGGTAAACACTTACGATCTTAAACCGGAGATGAGTGCGTTAGCGGTAACGGAGGCTGTAGTGGAAGAACTTCAACGAAATTTGTTTCAATTGGTGGTATTAAATTATGCCAACGTGGATATGGTGGGCCATACCGGCAGCATTGATGCCACCGTAAAAGCAGTGGAAACAGTGGACCGGTGTGTAGGGCAGGTGGTGGATCAGGTGTTGCGGCAAAAAGGAGTGGCTTTGATAACGGCAGATCACGGGAACGGTGAGGAAATGCTGGACGAAAGAGGCCAGGCTCATACGGCCCATTCTTGTAACCCGGTGCCTTTTATTGTGGCAGCCGCTGATACTAGTAAATGGAAAGTGCGGTCAGGGCGATTGGCAGATGTAGCACCTACAATACTGGCTTTGTTGGCCTTGCCCCAGCCTGCTGCCATGACAGGGAAATCATTATTGGAGATGACGAAGTAGGCTATTGAATACTGGCTGGCTAAAAAACGGGAGGTGTTGTTTTGTTGACTAGTATAGCCCACATTTGGGCGCGGGAAATTTTGGATTCCCGTGGAAATCCCACTGTAGAAGTAGATCTAGTGCTGTCAGATGGGAGTTTTGGCAGGGCTGCGGTTCCGTCGGGGGCTTCTACCGGGGCTTTGGAAGCGTTGGAACTTCGTGATGGGGATGAAGATCGCTATTTAGGAAAAGGAGTCCTAAAAGCTGTTGCTAATGTTAATGAAGTTATTGCGCCTGAACTCATGGGCTTCGATGCTGTCAATCAGGTGGCAGTGGACAATGCTATGATTGCTTTGGATGGGACCGATAGCAAGAGTAAGCTGGGGGCTAACGCCATGTTAGGGGTGTCGTTAGCAGTGGCTCAAGCGGCGGCCAGTTCCCTTGGCCTGCCATTGTACCGCTATCTAGGTGGTACCGGTGCCCGCCTGTTACCGATACCCATGATGAACATACTAAACGGTGGGGAGCACGCTGATAACAATGTGGATATTCAAGAATTCATGATTATGCCGGTGGGGGCAACAAGTTTTTCTGAAGCTGTTCGCCAAGGCGCGGAAGTTTTCCATGCCTTAAAGAGAGTGCTGAAGGAAAAAGGTCTTACTAGCGGCCAGGGGGACGAAGGTGGTTTTGCTCCGGATTTGCGTTCTAATGAGGAAGCGTTGGAATTGTTAGTGATGGCCATTGAAGCAGCCGGATTAAAACCAGGACAGGATATAAGTTTAGCTATGGATGTGGCTGCTTCGGAGTTATATCATGATGGGCGTTATATTTTAGCCGGGGAAGGAAAAAGCTTAAGTGTATCGGAACTGGTGGATTATTATGTCGGGCTAAAAAAGCGTTATCCCATCGTATCGATAGAAGATGGCCTAGCCGAAGATGACTGGGAAGGCTGGCAAGAACTTACTGCCCGCTTGGGGGGAGAAATGCAGTTAGTAGGCGATGATGTGTTTGTTACTAATACCAGACTGCTGAGACGGGGCATTGAGCAAAAGGTGGGCAACTCAATTTTAATTAAAGTAAACCAAATTGGCACCTTAACAGAAACATTAGCCGCCATTGAAATGGCAAAACAAGCCGGCTATACCGCAGTAGTATCCCACCGTTCCGGGGAGACAGAAGATACTACCATTGCCGATATAGCAGTAGCCGCCAGTACCGGCCAGATCAAAACCGGAGCCCCGTCACGATCGGAGCGGGTAGCGAAATATAATCAGTTGCTGCGGATTGAGGAGCTACTGGGGGAAAATGCCATCTATGCCGGGCAAAAGGTTTTTAGTCCTGGCCGCTAATTGAAATAGAGACGATTGCAAATGGCGACGGTTTTGGTCAAGCTAGAATCGTTGCCATTTGCGGTGCGGTGTGCTAAAATTAACGA
>DATERQ010000234.1:0-3625 GCA_035271345.1 bacterium
GAAGCGGGTATGTTAAGGTTGGATGAGAAGGTTATCGTTTCCGAAAATGCGCATAGCCATGTCCATACTGATGGCTCGGTAGTATTTTTAGAAATGGGTGAAAAAAGAACGGTAGAGGAGTTGCTGATTGGTATTGCGGTGGGTTCCGGCAATGATGCTTGTGTAGCGTTAGCAGAACGAATTGGCGGTAGTGAAAACCAGTTTGTTAACTTGATGAACCAACGAGCAAAAGAGCTTGGAATGCACAATACTCGCCTGGTAAATCCGCATGGCATGCCAGCCCCAGATCATTACACTACTGCTTATGACATCGCGCTGATGTGCGCCGAAGCAACTAAATATCCTCAGTTATTACAATATACGTCTATTTATGAGTACCAATACCGCGCTGATCCGCTTCTTATATTATGGAATACTAATAAGTTGTTGGCTTGGTACGAAGGCGTTGTAGATGGACTAAAAACCGGTTGGACCGAAAAAGCGGGATATTGTTTGGCCGCTACTGGTGAAAGGGATGGATTTCGACTCATAAGCGTTGTGTTAGGATGCCCAGTGCCAAGAAGCCATTTCCAGGAAGCAATCAAATTCCTTAACTATGGATTTGCCCGTTACACAGCTCTTTCAATAGCGGATAAAGGCGAGGTTAAGGCCAGCTTGCCAGTATTACGTGGAGTCCAGCAAGAACTCAATCTTTTATGTGATCGGCCACTGTCTGTTTCCGTGCTCAAGGGCGAAGAAAGTACGGTAAGCTGGGAGCTAAACCTTGGGTCCGATCAGGTGTTGGCTCCAGTAGCACAGGGGACCAAATTTGGTAAGATTATTGTGAAAAAGGATGGCAAACTTGTAACTGAAGTGGACTTAATTGCTGAAAAGGACATTGAACGCCTTAATGTCGGCGGTTTACTAGTCCGGGTGTTCAACAGTTGGTTATCGGGAGGTACCAAATAATTCAATAACTCGAACAGCAATTTGCCTTTCTACTCCCAAGTAGTTGAGTTGTCCTATTTGCGCGGGGCAACTTTTTTCTTATTAACAGGTATTGCAGGGAAAGAAGGTCGGAAGGCGAATACTAAAAGCATCTGGTAAATATTGTGAATCCAGTGCTGAGGAGGGGCGAAATGGGAATTGAAATTTGGCGCCAAGGTTCTTGGTTGGTAGGAGAATTAACCGGTGACCTTGATATAGCCAGCGTTCCAGTGGTGCGGGTTAGGTTAGAACGTTCTCTAGCCAAGCAAGAAGTGGACGGCCTTATCTTGGACCTGTCCGGTGTAAATTTTCTCGATAGCTCTGGACTAGGCTTCATTTTGGGTCGCTATCATCAGTTGGCTGAGGATGGGGGGAAAACGATAATAACTGGCATCCAAGGTCAGGTGAAGCGTGTATTTGAGCTCTCGGGCTTAACCGAGTTAATTTCGCGTAAGGAATCTTTGCCCGAAGCTTTACAAGCAATTAGAGAGGAGAAATGACATGACCACCAACTATGTCCGACTGGAATTCCCCAGTAAACCGGAGAATGTTGCCTTTGCCCGTACCGCTGTCAGTGCTTTTGTTAGCCAGTTGGATCCCACCGTTCCTGAGTTAGCTGATATCAGTACCGCTATCTCTGAAGCCACAACCAATATTGTTGTTCATGCTTATCCAGAATCCGAAGGTTTGGTAAGAATATCTGCTACACTCATTGGTCAAAGGGTAAAGATAGAGGTTTGGGATAATGGCTGTGGGATTTTTGACCCAAGATCTATCCGTCACTTTGGTACGACTACTTGTAACCAAGATAGAATGGGAATAGGCCTATCTTTAATAGAAGCATGCATGGACCATCTGGAGATTGAGACTAAAGAGGGGGAAGGTACACAGTTGACGATGTGGAAGTGCTTGGGCCAGCAAAGGAGCGACTCTGGCAATGACTGATCATTTTCTTCGATTGGAGTTACCACAGTGGAAGCCGGAAAATGACAAGACAATGGAGTTGCTGGCCCGAACAAGGGAAGGGGACCTAAATGCTAGGGAGAAAGTAATCAATGATAATCTAAGATTAGTAATTAAAATAGCCCGCCGATTTGCTGGTCGCGGTTATGAGATAGAAGACCTATTTCAAATTGGTGCCCTTGGATTGATGAAGGCCGTCGATAAATTTGACCCTAGCCACAGGGTTCAATTTTCCACTTATGCGGTTCCCATGATAATCGGTGAGATTCGTCGTTTTCTTCGTGACGATAGCCCGATTAAAGTAAGTCGGGCCTTAAAGGAAACAGCCTTTAGAAGCCGGCGGGCAAAACAATTGTTGGCCCAACAATTAGGGCGCGATCCTAGCGTAAGCGAAATTGCAGCAGAAATCAGTGTTAGTACGGAAGAATTGGTATCTGCGCTGGAAGCAACACAGACACTGACTTCACTGTCAGAACCTATCTATGGGGATGAAACCACAAATTTGGAACTGCAAGATCGGTTGCCAGAGGATAAGACAGATTGGTTCGGGCATATTCTTTTGAGCCAAGTGTTGGAAAAACTAACGCCTCGGGAGCAGTTTATAATACGACAGCGTTTCTATGCTGACAAAACTCAAACCCAAGTGGCAAAAAAAATGGCCTTATCACAAGTTCAAGTATCGCGGCTGGAAAAACAGATTTTGTTGAAAATTAGAAAGTTGCTAGAAAGCGGATAGCCTCGTATTTTCGTATGTTTTTCGTTTAGCAAGCCATACTATAGTCGATATCGGTGATGTTGCTTGTAGTGATTATTACGGAGGTGGCTTTAAAATGGCAGTAATTAAAGTAATAGAAGTAGTGGGAGAATCCCGACAAAGCTGGGATGAGGCTGTTAGGGATGCTGTGGCCCAGGCTTCTAAAAGCGTGCGAAATATCTCCGGGGTAGAAGTGTATAACCTCACAGGCAATGTGAAAAACGGCAATGTAATAGAATACAAGGCAAACTGTAAAATAGCGTTTCCGGTGGATGGGACTTACTAAGATGGAAAAGAAGGTGGTCTGCCTGATTACTTGCTGGAAAGGGGGAGCCTAACTGGATTCATCCGGTAAAACCGATAAGGCGAAAGAATATCAACGTAGGGTTGAACAAAAGAAGCCGCAGCCCCCGATTTTGAAAAACCTACTGACTGCTTTTAGCATCGGCGGGTTAATATGTCTTATTGGGCAGTGTATTCTCAATACACTTATGTCTAGGGGGTTTACGACTGATGAAGCCACTGGCATAACTTCTGTTGCCATGGTGACTATAGGTGCGATGCTAACGGCTTTCGGTTGGTATGATGAATTAGGTAAGATTGCTGGGGCCGGTTCCGCAGTGCCAATTACAGGGTTTGCCAATTCTATTGTGGCGCCGGCATTGGAATTTAAACGCGAGGGTCTTGTGTTGGGTACTGGAGCCCGTATGTTTATCATCGCTGGCCCGGTATTGGTGTATGGTACGCTTACTTCTGTCTTAGTGGGTTTCATTTATTGCTTGATAAAGGGTGGGGCAGTGAAGATTTGAAGCAGAAGAAAGTTGGAAAACAGACATACGTCTTTAGCCGGCCGTTAACTATATTAGGTTTAGCAACTGTAGTGGGTAAAAAGGAAGGGGAAGGCCCTTTGGGTCAGCATTTCGATGAGATTATCTCTGACCC
>DATERQ010000235.1:0-6940 GCA_035271345.1 bacterium
GGGAATCCCCGTAAGATGGCTGGGCCTTGGCGAAGGCTTAAATGATTTAGAGGATTTTGCGCCCAAAGATTTCATTACAGCCATGCTTCGGGAATAATATCGTAAAAACTTGACAGCATCATTTCAAATCGATAGAATTAATTTTAGGTGTAAAGTGGATTCACTTGACAGGGGTGGAGGTATGGAAGCTAGGGTTCAAATGGCTTTATTATATGATTTCTACGGCTCCCTTCTCACTGTTAAACAAAAACGGGTTATGAAACTTTATTTTGATGAAGATTTGTCATTGGGGGAAATTGCCAGCGAGTTTCATGTGAGTCGGCAGGCCATTTATGATATTCTTCGGCGAGCAGAGGGATCCCTCAAAGACTATGAAGACCATTTGAAATTAGTGGCAACTTACCGACAGGAGCAGAAGCGGTGGATAAAGGTGAAGGAATTGGTGTCTGAATTGGCCGCGAGCAAAGTAACCCCGAAACAAAAAAGGCTGCTGGCTGACATTGCAGCCTTGCTGGATATTATTGGGCCGGAAGGTGATTAAATGCTGGAAAATTTGGCAGAAAAGATTCAAGGCGCGCTAAGGAAATTAACCGGCAAAGGACGGCTGAACGAAGCCGATATCAAGGCCGCGCTACGAGAAGTGCGAATGGCTTTATTGGAGGCTGATGTTAATTTTCGGGTGGTTAAAGGCTTTGTCCAACAGATTCAAGAAAAAGCCATGGGACAAGAAGTGCTTTCCAGTCTTACCCCGGCCCAACAAGTGGTTAAAATAGTGAAAGAAGAATTGACGGCTCTATTAGGTGGGGGCTCCAACAGGCTGGAACGAGCACCGACTGGCCCCAGTATATATATGATAGTAGGGTTGCAAGGTGCCGGCAAGACTACCACTGCAGCCAAGTTGGCCCGCTTACTGACCAAAGAAGGGCGACGCCCGTTGCTGGTGGCAGCGGACGTGTATCGACCGGCGGCTATTAAACAGCTTCAGATATTGGGGGAAAAGCTAGCTATTCCGGTGTTTAGTATGGGAGAACAGGACCCAATTGCTATTTCCTGTGCCGCGGCAGAAAAAGCACGACGTGAGGCTTATGATACCGTGCTGATCGATACGGCCGGGCGCTTGCATATTGATAAGAAAATGATGGCGGAATTGGTTGAAATCAAAACTAGGGTTGGCCCGACGGAGACGTTGTTGGTTTTGGATGCCATGACAGGGCAGGATGCGGTAAACGCGGCTGGATTGTTCGCGGAAAAACTAGGACTAACTGGATGTATCATGACAAAATTAGATGGAGATGCCAGGGGTGGCGCCGCTTTATCAGTGCGGGCCGTTACCGGTGTTCCGATCAAACTAATAGGTGTAGGCGAGGGTATGGAGGCCCTGCAAGTATTCCATCCCGAACGCTTGGCCAGCAGAATTTTGGGCATGGGCGATGTCCTGACCTTAATCGAAAAGGTGCAAGAAACTGTCGATGAGAACAAAGTTCGGGAGTTGGAACAAAAGTTCCGCCGAGCAGAATTTACCCTCGAAGATTTTAGTGACCAATTGAAAGAAGTGCGAAAAATGGGGCCGGTGGACCAGCTACTAGGTCATCTGCCAGGCATGGGTAAGCTAAAAAAATTGTCTGCCATTCAAGTGGATGAGAGAGAGTTGGGTAAAGTGGAGGCTATAATATCATCAATGACCATGCATGAGCGCAGATTACCCGGTATTATCGACCGCAGTCGTAAACGGCGCATTGCCCGGGGCAGTGGCACCACTGTCCAGGACATCAACCGCTTGCTGAGGCAGTTTTCGCAGATGAAAAAGCTGTTAAAGCAATTCGAGCGCCTAGAAAAAAGAGGACCGATGCCGCCTTTGTGGGGACTGACGCGTTAACAATCAATGAAAGGGGGTGACATTATGGTTAGAATTCGGTTACGTCGTATGGGCGCTAAAAAGGAGCCCAGTTATCGTTTTGTGGTGGCCGATTCGCGCAAACCCCGGGATGGGCGTTTTATTGAAATTATTGGCTATTACAATCCCACCCGCGAGCCGGTGGCCATCGATATAGATGAAAATAAAGCCATTGCCTGGTTGTGCCAGGGCGCTCAGCCTTCTGAAACGGTAATGCGGCTATTTAAACAAATGGGAATTTGGGATAAGTTCCTTACTTTAAAAAACCAGGATAAGGAAGCTGCGCAGGCCTAAAAAGGGGGGGTACCATATGCAGGAGCTGTTGGAGATTATCGCTAAAGCGTTGGTTAGTAATCCTAATGCTGTGACTGTGGCAGAAGTGGAAGAGGATTCAAGTACGCTTTTGTTGAAGCTCAAGGTGGCACCTGAGGATATGGGTAAGGTAATTGGCAGGCAAGGGAGGATTGCTCGGGCTATCCGGACAGTAGTCCGTTCAGCTTCAGCTCGGGATAGCAGACGGATAATGATAGAAATCATGGAAAACATTTGATTAGGGGCAGGGGATGAGGCCATGCTGGTTAAAAGGACGATTGCTGTTAAAGCAGTAGTCACTCCTGCGCTCAAAGAAGAAATGCTCAGGGACCTAACCGATACTCTGGGGCGGTTGGAATTGGAACTGCAACAAATAGAATTCCAAGCAAAAAGACTCCTTTTGGACGCCGAAAGGCAAGGGCTTCAACATGTAACTACTACGCGTCAACAGATTGAAAAAGAAAAGGAAAAACGATTGGAAATGCGACAACGAGTGAAACATAAAGTGTCGGAGGTTAAAGATTGGAAACAGGGTCAAGAGGTGGTTCAAGGAGCAGTGGAGGGTTGGGTTAAGGTCAAACAAGGCGACGATATGGCCCGGGTTTTTGGCGCAGAGATAATAACTGCCAATGGGAAAATTGTGGAACTACGGCATGAATAGAGATAATCTTATTACGGTAGGTGTGATTACATCTGCCCACGGTGTTGGCGGGGAATTGAAGGTAAAACTGCTAACAGACTATCCAGAGCGGATTCATAGACTAAAACAAGTAGTTCTTATTTCCGATCGGATGAAAAAAACGGAGCCCCGTATTGTTGCTACTGCTCGGTTAGCTCATGACAGGGCTATTATAGCTCTGAAAGGGGTAAAGAATCGGGAACAGGCCCAACGCCTTATCGGTTATGAATTAGCTGTGGCCATGGATGAGGCGGTTACTTTACCGGAAGGGCATTACTTTTATTTCCAACTGGAAGGGCTTCAGGTATATACACTACAGGGCAAGTACATTGGAATTTTGAAGCAAGTAATACCGTTGCCGGCCAATGATGTGTACGTAGTTGAATCGATATCGGGTTCCGAAATACTGTTGCCGGCTACCCGAGAAGTTGTTCGAAAGATAGACCTGGAATTGGGCTATATGGAGATCCATCTACTACCAGGGTTGGGCTAAGGAGAGAACATGTATGCGGCTGGATATCCTGACCCTGTTCCCAGACATGTTTACGGGGCCTTTTGAAAACAGCATCATAAAGCGTGCTCAAGAAAAAGGGCTTGTAAAGATAAGGGTCATTAATATTAGGGACTTTAGCATTGACAAGCATCGCACGGTGGATGACTATCCTTTTGGCGGCGGCGGTGGCATGGTGCTAAAGGCAGCGCCTATTGCTGCTTCTATCCGCTTTGCTAACCCTACTGGCAACGCCCGGGTTATTCTCACATGCCCCCAGGGCAAAGTATTTCAGCAGGGAATGGCGTGGGAGCTATCCCAAGAGCCCCATTTGATTGTGGTTTGCGGTCATTATGAAGCGATAGACGAGCGCATTAGGGACACCTTTATTACAGATGAAATTTCTATCGGCGATTTTGTTCTTACTGGGGGAGAAATTCCTGCCATAGCCATGGCCGATGCCATTATACGTCTTCTCCCAGGTGCTTTGGGAGGGGAAGGTGCAGCCGAGGATGATTCTTTTAGCAACGGTCTGCTGGAGTATCCCCAATATACAAGGCCCGAGATGTGGGAGGGGAAGCAGGTACCGCCGGTGCTGTTATCCGGAAACCACGAACACATTAGGCTGTGGCGGCGCCGGGAGTCATTGGCTCGAACGTTAAGGCGCCGCCCTGATTTGCTACCAAAAGCAAGGCTAACGGCGGAAGATCTTAGATTATTGGTGGAGATTCAGCGGGAACGCGAGCGGAATGGCGACTAGTGTCAAGGGAACGCAAGCGGAATGGCGACTAGTTGTTTTGGTGAATTTACTATGGTATAATACGTTCTGTTCTATTTGATAACCCTCGGCGGATTTGGTTCAATAATAGCTTTCGTATGGCGTCCATAGTTGGCGAGGAGGAGTGGAAAATGAATCATATGCAGTCATTGGAAAACGAACAGTTGCGGGCCGATATCCCTAGATTTACCCCCGGAGATACAGTTCGAGTTTATGTCAAGGTGGTAGAGGGCAACCGAGAGCGTGTGCAAACCTTCGATGGAGTGGTTATAGCCCGCCGGGGCAAAGGGGCGCAAGAAACGTTCACTGTCCGCCGGGTATCTTACGGTGTAGGTGTGGAAAGAGTGTTTCCTGTCCATAGCCGGCGCGTGGATAAGATAGAAGTGTTGCGGCGGGGTCATGTTCGTAGGGCCAAACTCTATTACCTGCGTAAGTTATCCGGTAAAGCGGCACGGATCAAAGAAAAACGATAGGTTTGTCTGTTGTTGGGAAAGAGCGGGTGGAGGGGTCAGGTTATGGGTCAAATGAAAAAGGTTATGTGGGAGTACGTGCAAAGCGTTTTGCTGGCTGTGATATTAGCTCTCTTTATTATTACCTTTGTGGTACAGTCTTTCATAGTTACCGGCCCCTCAATGGAACCCACACTTTATTCGGGCGAGCGTCTTCTTATTAACAAGTTTATTTTTCGCTTCAAGGAGCCGGCGCCGACAGATATAGTGGTATTTCACCCTCAGGCAAGACCGCGGGATGATTACATAAAAAGAGTAATTGCTGTGGCTGGGCAGACGGTAGAGATTCGGGACGGCGAAGTATGGGTTGATGGTGCCGCATTGGCCGAACCATATATCAAAGAACCCACTTATGGCCAATATGGTCCAGTAAGAGTTCCAAGGGATAAAATTTTTGTACTGGGAGATAACCGTAACAACAGCCAGGACAGTCGGTATCAAGATGTGGGATTGGTGTCACTAAAAAGCGTCATTGGGAAGGCAGGTTTGCGTTACTGGCCTCTTTCCCGGATAAAATTACTTAGCCGGAAGAAGTGATGCTTTGATTATACAATGGTTTCCGGGCCATATGGCCAAAGCGAAGCGGGAACTGGAGACGCGGCTGTCAGAGGTGGACTGTGTTCTCGAAATAATCGATGCCCGGGCCCCCCTGGCCAGTCGGAACCCTGACTTGGTAAAACTACTGTCCGGAAAACTGCATTTAGTTATACTCAATAAGGCTGACCTAGCTTCACCAGATGTAACTGCTCGCTGGCTGCAAGTTTTGCGAACGGATGGTGTGGATGCTGCATCGTTTTCGGCTTTGAAAGATAATCCGCGGAAATTATTCCAATCCATTAACGCAATAGGCTTTTGTCAGCCGCATCGAGGAGATCTTCGCCTGTTGGTGGCCGGTATTCCTAATGTGGGTAAATCTGCTGTTATCAATAAATTGGCAGGCCGCCGCCGAGCAGCTATAGGGGCAAAACCAGGCTTGACCAGGAGTCAACAATGGATCCGGGTAGCGAAAAGGCTGATAGTTCTAGATACCCCGGGAATGCTGTGGCCTAAATTTGCTGATAGTGATGTAGGTTATAAACTGGCTGCTATCAATGCTATCAGGGCAGAGGTTTTGCCACTTGAAGAAGTGGCTTTATGGCTAGCCCAAAGGCTAAATGAACTAGCTCCTTCTACACTGGAGACAAGCTATGATTTAGAAAGCTACAATTCAACTACTGTCCTAACCGGAATTGCTAACAGACGGGGTTTGTATTTAAGGGGGGGCCGGCTAGATACCGAACGGGCTGCAGCTTTATTGCTGCGCGAATTTCAACAAGGCAGACTGGGCCCTATTAGCTTGGAGCTACCGGAGAAGGGAGAACAGGTGTGACCGAAGATCTATGGTCTTGGGAATCACGATTGCAACAATCAGGTCTGGTGAAAGTAGCGGGGGTCGATGAAGCTGGACGAGGTCCGCTGGCAGGCCCTGTGGTGGCAGCAGCAGTTATTCTGCCCCCAGCCCCAGAGTGCCGGTTATATTTGCCAGCTTTGTGTGAATCAAAGCAACTTAGCCCCAAGCGACGGGTGGAACTATTTGAACTTATTCAGTTTGTGGCTATTAGCATTGGCATCGGACGGACAGGGGTAAAGTACATAGATCGATTTAATATTCTTGAAGCAACGCGTGTGGCTATGAAAAGGGCTCTCGCTAATCTTACTAAAACACCTGATCACGTTTTAGTGGACGCTGTATGCTTGGATGGCATTCCATGCCCTACAGAAGCCGTTATCCATGGCGATTTAAAGTGTGCTTGTATTGCAGCAGCTTCCATTATAGCAAAAGTCGATCGGGACCGAATTATGATCGAATTGGATCAAATGTATCCCGGGTATGCTTTTGCTCGTAATAAGGGTTATGGCACCGCCGAACATTTAGCAGCGCTGGCTAGACTTGGTCCAAGCCCTATTCATCGATGGACTTTTAGGCCGGTACGGCTGGCAGGTCATAAAAGGATGGGGGACAATGTACAACAAGACGGTAGGGAAACAAGGTGAAGAATTTGCCCAGCGCTATCTCGCCAGGCTTGGTTACCGAATTATCGAACGCAACTTCAGTTGCCCAATTGGAGAGATCGATCTTATTGCTCAGGATGGGAATACACTGGTCTTTATAGAAGTGAAGACGCGCAGCAGCCTTCGCTTTGGCTTACCCGAGGAGGCGGTAACCAGGACTAAACAACAAAAATTAAGGAACGTCGCCAGCTATTACTTACAACGAATAAAAACAGAGGTACCCCTG
>DATERQ010000236.1:0-12119 GCA_035271345.1 bacterium
GTGCTCTCCACTGGCCACAGCTCAGCCTCCGGGAGAGCAGTGGCCAAAAACTGCTGGCATTGCGCCAACGCTTGGGGATGAGAAAATACCTTTTTCACTTGCACTAGTTCGGCCCCCTTTTTCCCCAACAGGCAGTGGTGAATGGGCAAAACAATTTCCCCTTCTATGAGCAGATTCACCTTGTGGATGAGCAAATCTACCACTGAGATAACTGCCCCGGCCAGTGAATTTTCAATGGGAACGAAACCGGCAGTCGCTTGGCCCTCCGCTACCGCCAGCACCACCTGTTCAAGGGTCGGATAGGCCATCGTCGATACCGCTGCCCCGTTCAGATAAATCTGAAGGGCCCGTTCGGTAAAGGTGCCTCGAGGTCCCAAAAAAGCAACGCTTTTTGGTATCGATCCTAGTCTTAAACAATTGCCGTTGAACTGACAAATCCCACCATTTTTTGACCCCTCTTCCTCGTTATCGCCTTTCAATCATTAAATTTCAATAATCGCACCATTTGATATAGCAAGGTGCAACCTTTTTTACTGGCTGATCGGTCCTTTATGCAACTGCTCCCAATCGGCCTGGAAACGTTTTAGCCCTTGGTCTGTAAGCGGATGCTTAAATAATTGCCGGAGAATCGTAAAGGGAGTTGTAACAATGTGAGCCCCGGCTAAAACCGCCCCAACTACGTGCTGCGGTGATCTTATGCTGGCTGCGATTACCTTGGTGGTGCAGTCGCTGTTGTTTACAGCCGTCATAATTTCCCCCAGAACCCTTAAACCTTCTTGGCCTAAATCATCCAGCCGCCCTACAAAGAGACTAAGGAAATCTGCGCCTGCAGCAGAAGCGAGGATGGCTTGGGCACTGGAAAACACCAGAGTGACATTAGTTCGAATCCCTTCTTGTTTTAACTTCGTTAGTGCTGCCAAACCAGCAGCAGTGATCGGGATTTTCACCACAATTTGTGGATCAATAGCCGCCAATGCACGGGCCTGTGCTAACATGCCCTTGGTATCGGTGCTGGTGACTTCGGCACTAATTGCACCACCAGGTACCAACTGGCAAATCTCCTTCAGCACCGTTTTAAATTGGCGGGCTCCTGCTTTAGCCAGCAAGCTGGGGTTTGTGGTCACCCCGGATAAAACACCCCATTTGGCAGCTATCCGCGCTTCATTTAAATCAGCCGAATCTAAAAACAGCTGCATCTTATCCCCCCCTGTCATTTATTGGTGAAATCGTTGACCCCATTGAGATCCCAATTATGGGCTTGTTATTATTCATTTTTTTGTTTGCCTTGCAAATATGCCAACAAAAGGTCCACTGCCTCCAAATACCCCTTCCAGCCCTTTCCAACCACGGTATCGATACAAGCTGCCCGGATGTAAGACCGCCGGCGGAAGGCTTCCCTCGTGATGGGGTCAGTTAAATGCACCTCCACTGCTGGTATGCCCACCGCTGTTAAAGCATCGGGGATAGCAATGCTGGTATGGGTATAAGCCGCCGGGTTGATTACAATTCCAGCGAACACACCCTTTGCCTGCTGGATATAATCCACCAACACCCCTTCATGATTAGTTTGTTGAACACGCACTTGCACTTTCTTCTGTTGGCAGTGGCGGCGAATTTCAGCCACAATTTCGTCGTAAGACTTTTGACCATAAACCGCTGGTTCCCGGCTCCCGAGTAGGTTAAGATTAGGCCCGTTTAGCACCAGTATACGCATAAAATTCCTCCATTATTGCCTCGGCAGACGCCGTTACCTCTCGGGCTGCTTCTATTCTTGTTGCAGCCAACTGCTGATAGATGGGTCGGCGCCGCCGGTATAATTTATCTATCTCTATGGCCAAGGGGCGGCCTCTCAGATCCAGAGCAGCTAACGGGCGGTCCAGCCAGTAAATGCGGCCATTTTGCCGTAGGCTCAGGCAATTTTCAGGCGCCAGGACAGCCCCGCCACCGGTGGCAACTACCAGCCCGTTTTCCTTCACCGCCGAGCGTAAGACTTTGCTCTCCAACTGCCGGAAACTGGCTTCCCCGGCACCCTCAATAATCTCAGCCGGGCTTAAACCGCTCTTTTTTTCAATAAGCGCATCTGTATCCACCAGCTTTCGGCCCATTCTCTGGGCGATTATCGTTGCCACGGTGGTTTTTCCGCAGCCGGGCATTCCCACTAAAACAATGTTTTCCACCTTCCCCAGCAAGCTGGCATAAACTTGCGCGCTTTTTAGAACCGGGATTTTGTTCCCCATCAACAGCTCCGCCCCCAAGCGCCCTTGCTCCACCAGCATCGCCAGACCATTGACAGCGAGGACGCTTTTTAGTTCTGCCTGCAACAATAGTCTGGTCCGCAAAGGATTGTAAATTAGATCCACTACTGCTTCCAGCCGGGGAAAGATATCAAGATCAAGTGGCGACTGTTCCACCAAGGGATACATCCCAACTGGGGTGGCATTTATTAACACTTGGGTATCAGCATGGCGCTGAAGATTTCTGTAATTATTTTCCCCCCGGCGGGAGACCATCACAACTATCCTTGCACCCAAATCGCGGCAAGCGCAGATGGCAGTTGCGGCTGCGCCGCCGGAACCCAGCACCAACACTTTTTTACCGGTCAATTCTATTTTACGCTGCTCAATTAAATAACAAAAACCTTGATAATCGGTATTATGCCCCTGGATCCGTCCCTGTTTATCATAACAGAGGAGATTTACATTCCCCAATCGCCGGGCAACATCGGACAAGTGATCACAATAAGGAAGGGCTTTTTTCTTATAAGGTATGGTTACGTTTAGCCCGACCAAATCACCGCGCTGTAAAAAATCCTCCACCTGTTCCGGAGCCAGGGCAAATAATTGGTAGTCCTCAAGCCCAAATTGTTGATAAATATAAGGGGAATAGCTATGGTTTAATTTTTCCCCCAGAAGTCCATAAATCATCGGCCAACCTCCCCCTGCTCATCCAAAAGCCGTCCTCGTTCGCCTTTGCTCTTTGGCCAACAGCCCCATCCGGTAACAAATCTAGCCCTGGCGGTTTCGCCTCATTCTTTTAATCCGCTCCCGGGGCTGATTAAAATGGTTTGATGACAGCGGCAGAGCTGGAACATGGCTATATATAGTTTCTTTACGTAGGTCTCATATTCTTTTCCCGCCTGCTTGCACACCCGGGCTAAAATTTCCTTTTCCCGTTCCGCAACCAAAACATCCTTGCCCTCCCTTTGTTTAGCGGCGGCAATCTGTCCGCACAGGTTCAAGCGCTGACAAACCAGGTCAGTTATGTTGGTATCCAGTTGGTCTATTTGTGCCCGAAGTTGGTCTATTTCCATCCGGAGCCCCCCTTGATCCAAATTATATGATACTGTCCAATAATACAATGGCCGTGGCCGCCTCCACGCATGGCACTGCCCGGAGTACAATGCAAGGGTCGTGGCGGCCGTCTATCTCTATTGTCGTCTCAGTCATGGTAGCCAGGTCTATTGTCTGTTGCTTTTTAGTGATGGAAGGAGTGGGTTTTAGCGCCAGCCGAAATATTAGCGGCATCCCAGTTGTAATCCCAGCCAAAATCCCGCCGTGATGATTGGTTTTAGTAATTACTTTCCCGCCGCTGATACGATAAGGATCATTATGTTCTGACCCTTTCATTTTGGCTGCGGCGAAGCCACTGCCAAACTCAATCCCCCGCACCCCCGGAATACCAAACAGCACCGGCGCCAACCGATTTTCCATCCCGCCAAAGATAGGGTCGCCAATACCCGGCGGCAGCCCAATGGCAGCACACTCCACTACTCCACCTATACTGTCTCCGTCCGCGGCTGCGGCCAGAATCTCCTGTTCGACAGCCTCTAATTTACTTTGATCGAGGAGGGGCAGCCGGCGCGTTGCAGGCAGCTTTAAATCGGCCTGGGTCAAAGCTACGGTTGAAAAGCGCCGCTCAGACACTGATCCTATTTGCTCGGCATGGGCGCCGATATAAATCCCCCGCCGCGATAATATCTGGGCCGCCACTCCCCCAGCGATGCAAAGGGACGCAGTCAACCGGCCGGAAAGGTGCCCGCCCCCTTGGGCATCTTGCCAGCCTCGGTACCGGCGCCGGGCAGGATAGTCGCTTTGGGAAGGCCGAGGGCAGTCCCGAAAGGCACAATAATCCTGCGGGCGAATATCAGTATTGTCAATTAAGGCGCAGAGCGGAGCCCCGCAAGTGCGACCTTTCACCAACCCAGATAAAAACCGGGGCCGGTCCTGTTCCTTTCGGGCACTGGAGATACTGTTATTCCCAGGCGCCCGCCGCGCCAAAAAAGATTGCAGCAATTCCAACTCAATCTGCTCCCCGGCCGGCAGCCCGTCCATCACCACTCCAATGGCTTCGCCATGAGACTGCCCGAAGATAGACACCTTCAGCTTTTCACCGATTATTGACGACATGAAACCGCCCTCCTACCGAATGATAATCCCGGAAAAAGGTTGGGTAAGATTTGTTCACCGCCTGGGCCCCAAGCAAAACAGTCTTTTCCCTGCAGCCCAGGGCCGCCATTGCCCCGGCCATGGCAATCCGGTGATCATCACAACAATTAACTACCCCGCCTTTTAAACCAGACCCGCCTGTCACTGTCAAATAATCGGAGCCGTAATCGGCAATCCCGCCCAAGCCTTGTATCAGCGCCGCTGTGGTTTGTAGCCGATCGCTCTCCTTCAGTTTTAACCGGGCTGCATTAATGAAATGAGTCTTTCCGGTGGCATAAGCAGCCACCACTGCCAGTATAGGGATCAGATCGGGGATCTCCCCAGCATTAATGCTGGCCACACCGGCCAAGGGGCGACTGTTGACCTTTATCGTTCCCCCTTGCCATTGAACCGCAGCCCCAAAACGCCCCAACAGCCCAAGAACAGCCGTATCCTTTTGACAGGTGGAAAGGCTAAGGCCAAGGCATTGTATTGCACCACTTACAGCCCCCCCAGCCAAGAAAAAGGCCATGTTGGACCAGTCCCCTTCCACTACCACTTCCCCCAGAGAGCGGTAGCCGGATCGGGCCGGAAGAAAAAACCCTCTAGCTGTAGCCGTCACTGGTAAGCCGAATTCTTCTAACAGTGCGGCCGTCATCTTAACATAGCCGGAGGATTCCAGCGGATCCGAAAGCTCAATTGAACTAGCGGCTGGCAAAAGGGGCAATGCCAATAGAAAACCGCTAATGAACTGAGAACTTACACTCCCCGGCAATTGATATTTCCCCGGGTTTAGCTTGCCTTTCAAGACCAAAGGTAGCCGGGCACCATCCACCTTTAATCCGCCCTGCTTAAGGGCCTGAATTAGCGGTGCAATCGGTCTGTCCGGCAACCGGCCGCTGCCCTCGAAGCGACCGCCACACCCCAACGCCGCCACCACCGGCAATAAGAACCGTAACGTGGAACCGCTCTCGCCACAATCTAAACGGGGATTTTCCGGCAATTCCCGGATGGGGACCACCCGGTAGGCATTTTCCTCCCTGTGGAAAGAAGCCCCAACAGCAGTGAGACAGCGGATCGTAGCCTGGATATCCTCCCCCTCCCATTTAGGCATCACTACCCGTGTAGGTTTATCGGCTAAGGCGGAACCAATCAAGGCCCGATGGGCAGAAGATTTGGAAGGAATGGCCGCAATACTACCTTGCAACTGACTGGGATAACAGGTTATACGCATGACCAACCCTCCATCCCCAAGGCAAAAATTGATCTTAGCTCCACCAATTTCACCGTTCGAAGAACACAATGGCCAATTTTTTCCGGTAGCACCAAAGTAATTTCATCACCCCGGCGTTTTTTATCCTGCTTTGCCAGCCGGGCCAATTGCAAAGGCGTATATGGGCACCGGCTGGGCAAAGCCAGCGCCTTCAACGCCGCTTCGATCCGGTTCGCTACCCCGGGAATACAAATTCCCATTCGCTCCGCCGCTCGGGCCATGATCAGCATCCCCAGCCCCACCCCTTCTCCATGGCCCACAGTATAGCCGCTCAACCGTTCAATGGCATGTCCTGCTGTGTGGCCTAGATTAAGAAGTCGGCGCCCACCGTCATCGGTCTCATCTTGCCCCACGATATTGGCTTTTTGCTTTAGGCATGGGATCACAATATCTTCCCACGGCCCCGAAAACCCCGTCGCCAGACGGTCAAACAGCGCTTCATCACCCAAGACTCCATACTTGAGACATTCTGCAACGCCGGAAGCCAATTCTTTCCTCGGCAAGGTCAAAAAAGTATTGCAATCGCAAACCACCAGTTTAGGCTGCCAAACGGCACCGACCAGATTTTTTCCGGCATTCAAATTTACTGCCGTTTTCCCACCAACAGAAGAATCCACCGCCGCCAGCAATGTCGTTGGCAGTTGAATATAAGAGGTCCCGCGGCTATATATGGCCGCCGCCAATCCGGCTAAATCTCCCACTACTCCTCCGCCTAGGGCCACGATTAAATCCCCTCTGTTAAAACCTTCGTTTCCCAGCCGCTCTAGCAGGTGCGATAGCCGCTTTAGATTTTTGGACTTTTCGCCTGGGGGGAAAGTATAGCGCAATACCTGAAAGCCGGCTTGGGTCAAAGAGGCCTTAACCTTTTCACCATAATAACCAGCCACCGTTTTATCGCTGACAAGAACAGCCGGACCGGGCTTTTGCACTACCGCCGCCATCTCCCCCAGATTTTCCAGTAGACCATGGCCAACCCAGACTGAATACGGTCGCTTTGTATTTACACCTACCGGGGTGGGCGGCAGGCCTTCTGCACCCCAATGGTGAGTGATTGTGCTGTCAGTCCCCAATTCCACTCCTGTCATGGTCCGACCGCCCTTCCGGACTGAAGTGCCCCATGAACTAAACCCACCGCCCGGGCCAATGCATCGAAAGCCACCGGCGTTAACGATTGGGGCCCGTCGCAGAGTGCCCGGGAAGGGTCGTTGTGGACCTCAATAAGCAGCCCGTCGGCTCCAGCGGCAATGGCGGAAAGGGACATCGGCTGCACTAAGCTGGCCCTGCCGGTGGAGTGGCTGGGATCGATAATCACCGGCAAATGAGAAAGCTGCTTTAACACCGGAACTGCTGACAAATCCAAGGTGTTGCGGGTATAAGTTTCAAAGGTACGGATGCCGCGCTCGCACAAGATCACCTGCTCATTTCCGCCTGCCAAAATGTATTCCGCGCTCATCAACAGTTCTTCCAGGGTCGACGAAAAACCTCGTTTAAGCAAAACAGGCTTTCGCAGTGTCCCCAGCACCCGCAATAATTCATAGTTCTGCATATTCCTAGCTCCCACCTGGATGATATCCACCTCATCAAAGTGGGGCAACTGGCTGGCATCCATTAGCTCGCTCACAATGGGTAACCCTGTTTCTTTTTTTGCTAACAAGAGCAACTGAATCCCATCTGGACCCAAACCCTGGAATGAGTAAGGAGAAGTTCTGGGTTTAAACGCTCCGCCCCGGAGCATGTCGGCACCGGACTTTTTCACCGCCCGAGCCACTTCAACAATCTGCTCTTCTGATTCCACCGAACAGGGTCCGGCAATAAGGACCGGTCTACTCCCGCCAATGGCCACATCGTTTATCCTGATCACTGTATTTTCCGGATGGAATTTACGGTTCGCATTTTTGTACGGCTCTTGAATTCGTTTCACATCATGCACTATTGGCAGCGAACGAATTAAATCCACGTCCACTCGTGATGTATCTCCCACCAGTCCTAAAATCGTTGTCATCACTCCCCTTGATTCATGAACTTGCAAGCCAAAACTTCTTAACCTCCCGATCAACCGTTGGATTTGCTCCTCCTTGGCGCCATTTTTGATCACAACTACCATTCCGCCATCTCCTAGCCTTAGAGTTTATATAAAAAAAATCCTGCGGCGTTAACCGCAGGATCTCATGATATCCCTTGAGGGTGGATATATGATCAGTAATCCTTATCAGTCAAACGCCAATTAGCCTTACCCAGATAATAGGTAAAGCAAAAATAGGCGTAAAATTTGACTGAACAAGTAATAACAGACACAGCCCGGCACCTCTTTTGATTCCTGGTTTAAAATTTTCATAATCATATCACGGGAATGTTCTGCCTGTCAAGGTCTCGCGAGCGCGCTTTAAATCCGGCTCTGGTACCGATTTCAGGCCCGGAGCCATGCCAAGATTCCAATTGTAGGGCCCGAAAGAAAACAGTTCTTAGTTATTTAATATTAGCCCTTTGTAGAATAGGCCAAACGATAAGGGCTACGGCACCGCCTGTTACAGCCGTAACTAACTGGGGGACTTGAAGTGCCTTGGCCACCGGAGCTGGTACCGACAACAAAAACTGCACCGCTCCCGCCAAAATAAGAAACTTAAGTCCCGCTCCAACCAATAGGGCTAAATATTTGTTTCTGTTGACGATCCCGGCAAAAGCGAAGACATATGCCCAATTGCCGCCCACAATAAAAGGGATCGCCGGCCCCAGCGGGGGGGCCAAAATCCCCCGCATAAGAGCAGCTACTGGCGTTAACATTCCGATTATAGCCCCTCCGAACGGGCCCAGATAGAAAGTGCTGAGAATTAACATGGCATTTACCGCCGGTCCGGTAATCGGCTGGGGAAAGCCGAACATCTGGAAGGCTAGGGTTAAAGCCAATAGCAAAGCTAATTTGGTTAGATTTCGAACAGTCAAAAAGGCCACCCCCTGAAATCGTTTCCAGCCTTCGATTTTTAACCATCGGTATTGATTTTGCCGTTCTTCCGCCAACATCTTCCCTGTAACCCAATCAAAAATATTGCGCTGGGGCTAACCGTTGTCCTGATGTCCCCGTCCCAGCTCATAATCCCACCCCTTTATGATCTGGTCCTCACAACCAAAGATAATTGCAATTAAGGCGGCGCGCGCCCACATCCCGTTTCGCACTTGTTGCCAGTAAATTGCCCTGGAGTCCGAATCCACCTCGGGTGCTATCTCTGATCGACGTGGTAAAGGGTGCATAATAACCGCATCGGCTTTTAACAATGAAAGGTCTTGACCGGTAATGGAGAAACATCCCAGATCAAACTTATTGTCCGTCTTATCCACCTGGTCCCACTCATCTTGCAAGCGGGTCATATAGACGGCATCAACCAGGGGAAGTACACTCTTTAAATCGTCGGTGAGCTCATAACAGACTCCGGCTCGATCCAGGTATGAACAGAAATTGTCATCGATTTGAAACCCTGGTGGAGCTACAAAATACTGCTTGATTCCCTGATACTTAGCCAATAATTGCAGTAAGGAATGGACAGTACGACCCCGCAGCAAATCGCCGACAAAAGCGATTCTTTTGCCGTCAATATTATTGTTAAAGCTCCTCT
This sequence comes from bacterium, assembly GCA_035271345.1. Taxonomy (GTDB): domain Bacteria; phylum Bacillota; class DTU030; order DUMP01; family DUMP01; genus DUNI01. The sequence goes on from DATERQ010000236.1 coordinate 9,306, forward strand.
TCAGGGTATAAATATCCAATAAGGCTTGGGTCGGATGCTGATCCTTGCCGGAACCCGCGTTCACCACCGGCACCGGATAATTAGTGCGGTCCAGCATATTCACTATTGTTTCGGCAAAGTTAGCCTTGTGATGACGCATAATAATCAAATCAAAAAAGGAGGCGAAGGTACGGACCGTATCTTCTTCAGACTCACCTTTGACTTCAGATGAGGTTCTGGGGTCTCTGACTTCAGCATATTCCATCCCTAAGATCTGGCAAGCACTAAGGAAGGAAAGAAAAGTTCTGGTGGAAGGCTGAACAAAATAAAGCATGGCCCGCTTATGAGGTAAAGTCAACTTTAAATATTCAATACCGGCCTTGGTTTTGGCAATTATCCGCATCTGATTGGCTAACAAACAAACCCTGTCCACGAACTCTTTGCTAAACTTGTCTGCACTGATGCAATGATGTACCCCCAAGCTATTACCCTCCTTAATAATCAACTCCTCCAGCCGCGGCCGGCAACAATCCCAACCCCAGCCCTATTATTCCCCCACCTAGTGCTGCATGGCTGCTTTTTCCTCCGAAATTACCTCATGGAGCCGTTTCACTTGGAGAATAAAGCTTTCCAGCCGCGCCTCCACCACTTGGGGGAACACGTTGCCATCGCTTTCGATGGCCATGAATGGTAAGTGGGGTTGGCGAGCCAGCACCCGCCTAGTCAGCTTTTTATTATCTGTCGCGCGGGGTTTTTCCCGGGCAATGGTTTTTCCAGCCACAGCTTCCGCAATTCGGTTGGGCATACAACCAAAGGGGCCAATGGCAATAACCCCATCCACCTCATCGATAATCTCACTCACTGCCCCGCCGATGGTGAGGATGGCTTCGCCGGTTAATGTGGGTGAAATCAAATGGCGGACTCCATCAATGACCCCTTCCACATCGGTGAGATGATGCTGGTACAGGCCCGATCGGCTTAGAGCAGCTTTAATTATATTTTCAGTCCACACCTTTACCTGTCCTTGCAGCCGGTTCTTAAGCCGATTTTTCCACTCCTGCGGAGCTAAAATTTCCTTTTGCAACAGATAATCACAATAGTAAAGCCATTCGTTCACCGGCGCCACCCGGCTAATGATTCCATGGGCGGCCAAATACTCGATCAGCCCCTGGCGGGAAAAGGCGTCGGCCCTGACATAGATTTCTCCTAAAATTGCCACTTTGGGTGTCTGGGCCAAGGTCCTGGTAAGTGCTATTTGGCTAAGCGCGGCGGCAGCATCGGTAAGGGTTTTACCTACTTTAGCCCAACTGTCTCGGGCCAAAGAATCCATTATTTGCCCTCGGACCTGCTCGTACACCTGTTGGGCCTGCTCTTGATCCTGGGCCAAGGTTAAAAGGGTATTTCTAATATCCGACATCACATCGGCAATAACAATAGCCAACCAAACCCCCAAAGTGAAGCCTGTTCCCAAACCGCCATAACTATTGGCGGAATTTAAAGATAGGGTGGAAACATTAGTCAAGCCCAGATTGCGGATAAGCCGGTTAATAAAGACCTGATATTGCCCAAATCGACATGGTCCCGAAGTTTCTGGCATGAAGTAGACCAGTTGTTCTTCGGCGAGCAGTTCATGTTCCTGTAAATAGCGCAATAAGCTGCCAACCGTCAGTTGCAGAGGAAGACATTCTTTGCAATTGCTATGGGCCTGTCCCAGCTTATGCTCTTTATGTCCCGGCGGCGGCAAAGGTACACATTTCACCCCAACCCGCTTTAAAACCGCCGCCAAGAAGCTATGTCCACGTTCCCCCATGGCCGGCACCAGTAGTGTTACCCGCGGATCTTCCAACGCCAACTGATCTCCAACCGGAGTTTTTAGGTAAACTTTGCCCCCTGATACTATAGTGGCAGGCAAGGTAATATCGTCGGCAGTGGAGGGTCGTTTCCCGCGATCAAGCTCCAAGTATCCTTGCACAATATCCAAAAATGCTTCTACCCTGGTATCGATACCGGCATCAGCCGTATGGCCATCCAGTTCCAAGGTCAAAGAAGGTTTGGCGCCCATGATTTGTCGAAAATAGCCTACTAAAAAAGAGTCGGGCCCACAGCTAAAGTTGGTAATATAGACCCCAAATAGCCGCGGGTGTTTGCTCACTATCCGCGCCGCCTCCAAAATCACTTGTCCTGTAGCCCAATACATGTTGGACCAAGGCTCTTCCCCGCCCATGGGGAAGAAATCACAGGGTATTACAGTCCAGCCCCGAGCCGCAAACTTATGGGGAATCCCCATGTTGGCCGCTGCTGAAAAAGCATTATAGGAACGGCCGAAGATCACCATCGCCTTTTGATCCGGGTTTGATTCCAGCTCAGCCAGCAGCTTCCGCCCCCGGGCTTTCAGTTCCCGCCGGAACCCCTGTTGCACCTTTATGGCAGCACTATAAGCCGCTTCTGCTTCGGCCCGGTCAGCACCAACTGAGACGGCCAGTCCCACAAAAACATCTGTTTGGCTATCGAAACCGAGGGAAAAATCCACAATGGGTGACAGTAGCCGCCGACCAGGTTCCAATTCCGGAAAAGCCGCCTGGAGATAATAGGGCTCCCCTTGGACCAACGGGCAACTGACTGCGTTCTCATATTTACACCCGGTGGGCAAACCTTTCACCTGGGGCAGGAAAATATAGTCAAGTTTTTTGGCTAGCAAATTAGCCAAATAGCCGTGAGCCTGCTCCACCGGATAACAAAACGGGGCCCCTTGGCGCCTGATGCCTTCCTGTTCTGGTTTTTCTGCCAGCACCACCCCAAAATCCAAGGCAGTGAAGAAATGATAGTAGAGAGGAT